>JAEUSQ010000030.1 GCA_016788705.1 Bacteroidetes Order II. bacterium | reverse complement strand
ACCTCGTTACAGGTAACGGGCGGGGAGGATAATCCATTAGCTCGGAGACTGTTTAGATGGGGGGCTGAATTCGTTGTTAGTATATTTGCAGAAGAAGCAATCAGAAACATAGGATACATCGCTACCGTAGATGTCTTTGGAAACAAACCTACGGATTGTGAAATCCCAGCTTGTACTATACAAATAATACAAGAATAAAAAAATATTGATATCTTAAAATCCTGTTTGATCATCTCAAGCAATCTTATGATCAAAAATATCGTATGGAGGTGCTAAGTCGTACACAGAGTGACTTGTTACGGGTGCTTTATGTTGCCTAAAATAGTGCTTAGGGAAATTCTTGATTAACTGTACGTAAAACACTTACAGGGTTTAATTAAAATTAACTACAACACGCCGAGCACAAGAAGTATTGCAAAAACAAAAATACATTAACGCTATTATTTTTTTGTTATTACAACAAAAATACACTCTTTATTAATTCCAAAATCACATAAAATCCAAAAAATTCATTAATAAACATCAAATAATGTTAATACTTTTACATTCAATTTATCTTTTTCTATAATGCCAACAGAAAATGGCTTAAACATTCCAAGATCATGAAACGCTTCAGTGCATTATTTATCTTCCTCGCGATCTTTTCGGGGCTTTTCATACAGGCACAAAGTCAAAAAGGCTTGTATTTTAAACCAACAGCAGGTCAGTTTGTGACGGTATCCCCCGGTGAATTTCCAAATGCAGGCTCCTTTGAACCACGTCAAACAGTTTTGACGGTGGTTAATCCTGCAACGGGCGCAACCAAGGTGGTTTCAGAAAAAGCGCTTAACGGGTCGTTCGGTGAAGGTCTCCGGTATGGCCTTACGGTGGGTTACAAATTAGATAAAAACCTCGCCCTTGAATTTGGGGTTACTTATTTTGAAGGAAAACCTCAGACCTTGGTTCAAAAAACAGTGACCGCAGGAACCACAACCCTCCTTGATTTGAAGGCAGAGAGTAAGGCCATTGCAGCGGAAGTAGCACCGACTTTTGTGGTTGGATTTCCCTGTAATCATAAAATAAAACCCTATGCCCGCGTAGGAGTTATATTGCCTGTTTATGGATACTCAGAAGTCAATACGACGATAAAAGACCAGATCGGCAGCGTGGCCGTAACAGTTAATCCCCTGTTTAAGTCGGCTGAATTAACACGAACGGAGAAGGTCCAGCCCAATCCAACTCTTGGTTTTATTGGTGGTTTGGGATTGGATATTCCGTTTGGTGATAGGTTTGGCCTCACAGCGGAATTAGAATACCGAAATACACCTGTTAGTTCAAAGTCTAAAGAAATGACAGCTTTTTCGGCAACCGGAACACTGGCCAGTGGCACAAAAATTCCAGTCACTTTAGACCAACTTCCTTATTATGCAAAAAATGTGGTCTATCAAGACGAAATTACTGAATCCTCGAATGTAGTAGGGCACGCAGGTTTTGATGCCACAAAAGCAGGTAATGAACTTAAATCCTATATTAATATAGGCGGCTTGGGTGCAGTGATTGGCTTGAGATTAAAGTTCTGATCTTTCAATCTGTTTTTAAATGCGACAGGCGTTCGGTTTTGGGCGCCTGTTTGGTTATGTGGCTGGCTGTGCAAGCGGGAGCCAGATTCGGAAGGTTGAACCTTTTCCTTTTTCACTTTCAACCTCTACCCGGCCATCCATCAACTCCAAAATCCGCTTCACCAATGCAAGGCCAAGCCCTGTTCCTTTAAAACGCCTATTGAGCCGACGGTCTTCCTGCATAAACGGGGTGAAAAGGTGAGCCGCGTATTCCTCACTCATGCCAACACCTGTATCCATAATTTCGATCGCAACCTCTGTATCGAATTTTGAAGATGTAACGGTTACCGACCCTTGTTCCGTAAACTTAGCGGCGTTTTCCAATAAGTTTTCCAAAACCTGTTGGATCCGTTGGGGATCTCCAATAACCACAGGTTCTTGCTGGGCAAGGTTCAACTTTAATTCTACGCCTTTTTGAGACAGGGCTACGGCAGCCTTGCTGGTAGCCTTGAGCACAACTTCGTGGAGGGGGACGGAGATGTGGCGGATGGACATGACCCCGATTTCGAGGTTCGATAAGTCGAACAAGTCGTTTACCAATGTGAGCAGGCGTTGGGAATTTTCGCGGATGGCAATCACGAACTCTGTCACCTGTGCGGGCATGGGACGTTTGGTTTTTTCTTCTACCTCCGCCAGTTCGCGAGCAAGAAGTTCTGCAAAGCCATTTACTGCGCCAAGCGGTGTACGGATTTCATGGCTCATGGTGGCCAGAAAGGCACTCTTAAGTTCATTGGCACTTTCTGCGGCGCGTTTTGCGTTGATCAGGTCGCTCTCTGCCGTTTTTTGTTCGGTCACATCTATTAGAATACCTCCAACCGTTACCCGTCGCGAGGAGTCTCGATGTGGGCTTGCTGATTCGCGCAGCCAGCGAAGAGAACCGTCTCGGTGTAAAACCCGATAAGTTACTTCACTTCCGATGCCGCTACGAAGACACTGATCGTGGGCGGCGACCTCTACACGGTCTGCAGGATTTACAATTTGTCGTAGCCAGTCCACCCGTCCTTTTTCTCGATTCATCAATAGTTCGGGTGGATAACCAATCAGTTTATCAATTTGTGGGGTAATAAAAGTATATGACCGGCTGTCGTCGGGGGAAAACTCGAAATTAAATAGGCATTCGTCTATGGCGGCAACCGTTTGGTTATACCGTACTTCGGCAGTAATACGTCCCCAAAGGGCTTCGAAAGTGTGGGTCAGTTTTTCGACAAAGGATCGTTCGGTGGCATCCCAAGTTCGGCGGATATCAGATGTATGATGGACTTCGAAGGCCACAAAGCCAAAGGGGCGTCCATTTTCGAAGAATGGCTCCCAAATGGCCTCTAACATGCCGGAACGGTTAAGTAACAGAACGGCATCGGGGGTTAAAGGGTGCGAGCGATTGAGGTGCAGGACTTCTCGGTCAATGAGGGTACGCATCAGGATAGGAAAATCGGCTGCATTCAACGACTCAAATGGCAGGGGTTCGTGCCCGTCGGATGGCCAAACGGCATGGGCATGGTAATGGTTGTCCTGATCGGCCCGTAGAAAAACCGTCACCCGATCGGCTGCCGTAGCCTGAGCCAAAATTTCCACGGCACGTTCCAAGAAGGAGGTCTGGCTTTCATGGTCGAATAAGGCTTCACGTAAGGCCGCCTCAGCTTGCACATAGGATTTTTGGCGGTCTCTAAGGATTTCCTGTTGTTTCCGATGGGTAATGTCTTCCACAAGCAGAACCCCTCCCACAATGTCTCCGCTGGGATGGTGAATGGGCGCACCATGTACTGTTAGGAATTGTTCCCCGGTTTGGCGCAATATCTGGAGACGGACTTCTACGTTCCCGAACTCGGTTCCGGTACGCAACATCTGACGGATGTGGTCTTCTACCTCGGCGCCAAAAGGTCTTAGGGCGTAGATGTTCTGGCCGATCCAAGCGGCCTCTGGAGATTCTCCCACCAACTGCCGAAAGCGATGGTTCTCGAACGTTACAATGCCTATTTCATCCAGATGGATCACCCCTGTTGGGGTTTGTTCTAAAAAGACCCGATAGAGCGATTCACTCAGGAAAAGATCTGCATCCACCTCCGACTGATCCGTCACATCAAAAATAACCGCTTCTACCTCGCCAATGGTTTCGCGTGCGGCCAGATATAAATGGATCTCGGCAAAACGGGTTTCCTCGTTTTCGTGTTTTCGCTGAAACCGCGCACCAAAGGTTATTTTTCCCGCGTCTCGCACCTCCCGCAATGCTTTGGTAAACTTCCAACGGTCTTCGGGGTGTAATATTTCAAGTAAGAAAGGTCTATTCTGGGTTTCTAAGGCGGTATATCCTGTGATGCGTTCGGATTCTGTATTGGCCTGGAGCACGGTTCCATCTGCATTCATATGCAGAATAAAAATCGGCACTTTTTCAATGAGTGCTTTAAAGGCAGAGGGACTTTCTGGGATGCCGTTTTCTGCCAATAAAGCGGGCTTGCTCATCAATAACCAGCCACCTTGTTGTTGTAGGTGCAATACATGGAGTTGTCCGAGAGAAGATTCCACCACATAAACACCCTGTTCGTCTGGGACTTGGGTGCGCAACGTGTACATAAAGGCTCGCGGAACCCTCATCCCCTTGGTCAGGCCCCACTCGGTTTCGGCTTTGAGATTCACCATCAGTACCCGTCCTGTTTCATCCAATTGCGCCACCACCGAATCAGAGACACGTTGATCCTCGGTGTTTGTCAGGACATCGTCTTGAAATGGGCTGGTCCAGTCTGGAAGGTTTACAAGGTAGGTCACATTCAATTGGTTCTTGCAGATGAATCTATATTCGATACCTAAACCGTTAATTGGTTGTTTTGGTTGTATCAAATCCAGACGAAAACTGGTTTATTTTTGATACGAGTAACCATAAAGCTCTCAATGGTTGACCTTAAACACTTGCCATCAATGAATATGGTGTATTCAAATAAGGGCGGGATGAACCCTAAAACCTATGCAAAAATCTTGCCATCCTCTACGATAAACCAGTTTGTGGGTTGGCAAGTTAGCGCTGGGCACTTGAATTTATGGATATTAAGGCTTTATCATGCGTTCATAGATAAACAATATGCCACAATCGGGCCAAAACAGGTGCCGCAGGTGTTTTAGGAAATATTAATTTCCGGTGCATGTATTACATATGCGGATTCGTCGGTTCGATCAGTCCTCCATTTTCGAAAGGGAGCATGAGTTGTTTGCCCGCTAAATGGTCTTCCGTGTCTAAGTTAGAAAGCCCAATACCGATAAGTCGAATTCCTTTGGGGGGCGGCAAAAAGTTCCAGAGTAAATTAAGGGCAATTTGTTCAAATTGTTCGCGTGCTGAGATGGGCCATACAACTGATTTACTTCGGGAGATGATTTGGAAATCTTGGAATTTCAGCTTAAGAGTCACCGTTCGGCCATGAATCCGGCTTCGTTCCACAAATCGCCAAACATCTTCGGTTTGGGTCAGAAGTTTGGCCGATAGTGCCTCCCACGTATATAGATCTTCGCTAAAAGTGGTTTCGGAACTGATGGATTTCCGGATGCGGTCTGGACAAACCACCCGATGGTCTATGCCACGGGCCATGCGATAATAAAACCCGCCTGCTTTTCCAAAGTGAGTACGCAAGACCGCCTCTGGCTGGGCGCGAAGATCGGCGCCTGTAAAAATCCCCAGGTCGTTCATCCGTCGTGCGGTCACTTTACCTACTCCAAAAAAGCGTTCTATGGGCAAACTGGCCACGAAGGCTTCCCCTTGATGAGGTTTGATCACGAAAAGTCCATCTGGCTTTTTATAGTCTGAGGCAATTTTGGCGAGAAACTTGTTATACGACACCCCAGCCGAGGCTGTAAGTTGGGTTTCATCGCGGATACGCTCCTTAATTTCGCGCGCCATTTCGGTGGCATTTTGTATGCCGCGCTTGTTCTCGGTTACATCCAGATAGGCTTCGTCTAAACTAAGTGGCTCTACAAGGTCGGTATAAGACAGGAAAATATCTCGGATTTGCTGTGAGACTTGTTTATATACCTCGAAACGGTGACGAACGAAGAGAAGGTCTGGACACAAGCGTTTGGCCGTAATTGAAGGCATGGCAGACCGAACACCAAAGGCGCGGGCCTCATAACTGGCTGCAGCCACCACACCACGGGGACCGCCTCCGCCCACAGCAACAGGCTTGCCCCGTAATGCTGGATGATCGCGCTGTTCTACCGACGCAAAAAAAGCGTCCATATCTACGTGGATGATTTTTCGGGGAGAGCCGTCTTCCGCCATATACTTTTGGGTTTCCTGAAATTACGAAACAATGAAACCCAAAACAAAATTATATCTGATACACATATATCAAGATGCAATACAACCGCGATTTTAGGATAGAAATGGTCAACCTATTAAGGCAGCGCCTCCCTGCTGTACCTGCTTCAGGGCTTCGATGGCATCTGCTAAGAGCGCTGAACCGTCGGTGTGGGTATCATTCATCAAAACCCCACCAATAGAAATGGACTGAGCCGGAAAACGCATTTCGGATGTTAGGTTATACTGAATGTCGGAAATCCAGTCTTCGGCGTTAAAAGTGGTACCGTATAAGAAAACGCCTACCATCAACTCGCCAAACCGTTCGATCCGACCAATATTTCGGATGGCCTTTTCCACCCCTTGCCAAAGTTCGCTTTCCCTTGCAACAATAACATCGGACGTCAGTTCTTTATCTGCGGCGATGTATTGGTTCAGATAGATCAATGCAAAAACCAATGGAAGATTTTGGTTTCGGGCTTTTCGCATTTCATCTGCAATAATTTCTTTGCGAGGCCGTGTGGCGTGTCCTGCCCAAACTGTGGGGCCGGAGTTGATGGACGTGGTTTTTTTATGCTCGGCTATGACAGCAGAAAGGGTTTGTGCAAAACCGGAAAGAATGCCCGGATGGTGTACCGAATGGGTCGCGGTGGCATCTGCAACCAAATACCCCCATAAACCATCTTGCAAGTGGATGGGCGCGGCAATCAGGCCAATCAACTCAATGTGTTTGGCATAATAGAGCGGCGTTTCTGCAATTTCGGAGGCCGTGAGCACCGAAATCTGTTCCTTCGGGTCTATGACCCGAAGGAAAGGAGTGGATCGCGGGATCTGGATATGTGGTCGGATCGCCTTTTCTTCCGAGAATATCCCTTCGATGAAGGCATGGTGTTGCCCTAAACGGAGCAATACAACCGTATGGGCCATAGAAGCGGCTTTTACGGCTTCGAGGGTGTGCTTAAAAACCTGTTGAATGTCCACGGGTGTTGGGTCCGATTCGTTGTGTGGTGTTGGGTGTACTTGGCTGATTGGGGCAGCCTTGATTTTTAAAAAGGTGGGCGGAGCCACTTGAGGAAGCGGGGAAGAAGATGTTTTGGTCGGTGTTGTCTTGGCGCGAACACTAAGAATTTCGTCGGTGTTGGATGACACAGGCTTCAGGGTACGCGGGCTTGGTTCCGCAGATGCCTGTTCGGTCTGGAGGCTTGGCCTTGGTGTCTCCGTCGTTTTTTCTTTGGGTCGTATGTGTTCGATGCCTACTTCGTGCAGGGTTTCGCGCTTAAATTCGGTTTTAAATCGCTGGGCATCGGTAACCTGATTGTTCCGATTAAAATAAACCAAGAAGAAAATACCTGCCAAGAGAACAGCCAAGATCAGGAAAATGATCGAAACGGTCATAGGTTAAACAATTGATGCGGAATAACCCGCTTCGCAGTTCAGATCTGAAGTACGGAGGGAAGCACGGGTTTTTTATGCAAGATAATCCGTAGGTTAATGGAAAACAAATTGGTAGCTCCTGAAAACATTAGAATTTTTTCTCTAAAACCAACAACCTTTCGGGAATTTGCATCTAACAAAACGACAAATTGGAACGCTTTTTGTTTTTAGTGTTCAATGAACAGCGATATTTTTTAGATTGCTGTACTAAACCATAAATCTGATTATTGTGATGGATCGAATTTTCACACTTCCTGTATATTGGTTAGCATTTGGTTTGTTTTGCTTTTTTTTGCCATTAGGGGCTTCTGCACAACAAACCGCCGACTTGGGTATCACCATGAGTGACAATCTTGAGAATACTTCGGCGAGTAGCCAGTTGACCTATATTATCACGGTGATCAACAATGGCGCCTCGGCGGTGAATGGGATGACGGTGGTGGTGAATCTACGCACGCCACTCACCAATCCGATATTCACACCCAGTGGAGGGACCTACAATGCCCAAACAGGCGCTTGGAGTGGGTTTACCTTGGGCGTTGGTGAATCTATTTTTTTGGAATTAAAAACCACCGTGGCGGCCAATGCTGTTCCGGGCTCCATTCTGACAACAGCCTATGTACTGCCGCCGGCAGGTTTTTCAGATCCGAATCCAGCCAATAATACGTGTGCAGACAAAACCCAACTTCCTGGCAGCAATTCTACTGCCGATTTGGGCATTGTGAAAAGCGACAACCAAACCACCATTGCTCCAGGAGGCATCCTGACGTACCTGATCACGGTTGTGAACAATGGCCCAGCCACGCTCGAATCGTTTGCGGTGATAGACCGTCTTCCGCCCTATGTTACCGTGGCTGGCTATGATGTGAGCGCGGGGCAATACAATGCCACCACAGGTGCTTGGACGGGTTTGAACTTTGCACCCGGAGAAAGCCTTTTTATGCAGGTGACAGCACAGGTTTCTGCAAATGCACCCGGAGGTACTTTGCTGTTGAATACCGCCTACGTTTATCCACCAAATGGGACCATAGACCCCAATAGCGACAACAACACTTGTCATGATGTAACGACGGTTTCTGGAAACAATCCTCCCCCAGTCAGTGAAGTGGATCTTGGCATCACCAAATCTGATAACCGAGCGAATGTGACACCAGGCGAAGATTTGACCTATACACTCACCATCGTGAACAATGGCCCCGCAACCGTAACCAACATGGTGGTCATAGATACGCTCCCTACCCATTTTGTGGGACCGTATGCCTACACCACCCGGAGCAGCAGCGGCCAAGTGAATGTAGGGCTTTATGATCCGGCAACGGGCTTATGGAATGGCCTAAACTTTGCACCGGGCGAGAGCCTGTTCTTGGAAATTAAAGGCAAGGTTTCGGCATCTGCTCCACAAGGTAATCTGATTAATGTTGCATCGGTTTCACCACCGCCGGGCTATACCGATCCAAAATCCGACAATAACCATTGTGAAGACAAAACACTGGTGGTAGGCCCCGGTGGAGCAGATGTTAGTGTACAGAAAACCGTTAGCAATCCCATTCCCGCTCCTGGCGACGAAGTGGAATGGACCATTTCAGTAACCAATAATGGTCCCGAAACCGCACAAGCCGTTTTTGTTAGCGATCGTATTCCTGTGGGCATCTCTTTTGTATCATTAGTCAGTGCAACACAGGGAACCTTCAATGTCCAGAATGGCAGTTGGGATGTAGGAACGCTGAATGCAGGAAAGACGGCCACCCTGATAGTTAAAACCTCGGTTAATAATGGTGCGCCTGCCGAGGTAAAAAACTGTGCTACGGTCACAACAACCAGTAACGACCCAACAGCGGCCAATAATGAAGGCTGTGCCAGCATTGCGCCAAAGACTGTTTCTTGTTCTTGCGATGCAGGCGTAGAATCGAATGGCGATTTTGCATTAGCGCTGGCCCAGAGGGCCTTTAACCGCCAATTTGTGCGCCAAGAAGGGCCTATTTCCACCCTCCATAAAACGGCTTCTCCAATGGCCTCTGTATTGGCAGAGTTGGTTCCAGCAACTGGCCCAGAGGGCGCATTACCGTTCGACCAGACATGGGCCGTTGAAGACCTGATGTCGTATGGAGTTACGAAAGCAAAAGCCCTTTATGCTGTGGACTATAACCAAATTAACAAGAACAACCGTCGGATGGCAGGGATTTTTGCCGCCGTTACACAAGGCCACCACTATGAACACGCAAAAGTAACCTGCGACCGCTTTGGAACCCATACTTTAGATGAAGTAAGAATCCTTGAAATTGCTGGAAACCCCTTTGTATTGTCCAAAATTATGCGTGCTGATGGCCAATTGGATTATTCAGTCACGTTTACCGCTCGGAAAACAGGCAATGGGTATTTGGTGGATAGCCGAAATGCTATCGTAGAGTATTCGCTTCCGGCTTCTAAGGAAGAGGAAGTTCTGACGTTTGAGGTTTGGACCCTTTCACCGGAGAAAACCGCTGAAATGGTTCAGGAAATCCTGAAAAAACTTCAGGCACGCGGAGCGGTTACCATCAACAATACTGAATGGAATGCGCCAACAATTCCGCAAATTTATGTACGGAAGGGGCGTTACGAGCAGTCTAAGTTGGTTTTTGAAATTGCAAATCCTAACGGACTTTCGACCGCAAAACTGACCGGATTTATCCGAAACTCGGAAGTGGCAACGGATACCCGCACGGTGGATATGACGCTTAATTTGTCCGGAAAGTCGGTTCAGAATATCACCATTCCAACAAATGGCCCCCTCTATGACGCAACCTTCGAACTGTCGGACGGCACACAGAAAGGCATTGACCAATTATATTATGCCGATGGTACATGGAGTTACAATGTGCCTCATTTGGTTCAGGAAGCCGCTTTGAAGGTTGTGCCACAAGAAACGTTTACCCCTTCCACCGATGCCTATGTGGTGGAGCGAAATGCACAGTTCTCCGGAAAGCTAACCGAGGCTTTGGGAAACAATCAGGTGGTCAGTCTCTTTCGGACATTGCGGGCAGGAAATACCGCAGCGGACTTTAGCGCCTATAATGCCATCGAGTTTATAGCGTCTGGCTCTGGAAGGATTGAGTTTTCTCCGGAAAAAGCCTCGCGGGCTGGAAACGAACAATTCCGCACTGTTTTTGACCTTACGTCGTATCCTAAAACCTACACCATCCGATATAGCCAACTCAACAATGGCGCTGGTGATACATTTACTGCCGAGGACTTGCGTTGGTTGTCTTTTTATGTATTGCCTGCTGCTGGTAAAGGTTACCCACAAAACTTCGAGATTAGCCTGAAAGACGTTAAGTTCATTGCCAATGCGGAACCACTCCCTAAAGCCTATAAACTCTATCCGAACTACCCCAACCCGTTTAATCCAACAACGGTGATTGAGTTTAATGTGCCCCAGGCTTCGGAGGTGAAGATTGCAGTATATGATGTATTGGGACGAGAAGTAAAAGTCTTGGCCAATGGACAGTTTTTCCCCGGTTTACACTCGGTGGTGTTTGATGCAACCGGACAACCTTCCGGTGTGTATTTCTACCAAATGTCTGTAGGGCGAAATACCTTGACGGGAAAGATGATTTTGGCGAAATAAAGAGAGGATCCCCATTTTCTAAACGGGACAGTTTTTGAGGGCGGTCCCGTTTTTTTGTGGCAATCAGCCAAAATTCTCATCGGAACTTATACCACAACACAATTGTGAACGAACCGTGATTTTCTAACGATGTTGGACAAGCACTATCTATTGGAGATGAGTACGTTGCGCAAGGGAAGGAGTCGCCAAACACACCCCGTATCCGGAAATGGGGAACGGGGTGTTGCGTCTGGCAGCAGTAAAACAGGATATATTAATACGCCCGTGCAAAGAGAACACGGCCCGCAGAAGGCTTTCCTGAGCGAGGGTCGGTTCCCGCTTCCGGTTTTTGATCTAAAGGAATACACCGAATGGTGGCCTTGGTTTCCTCTTTAATAAGCGCTTCAGTCTCGGCTGTCCCATCCCAATGCGCCGAGATAAAGCCACCTTTGGATGCTAAAACCTCTATAAATTCGTCCCAGGTCTCAACAGGGGTAATCATCTTGTCGCGGTAGGTTTGGGCACGGTCAAAAAGATTTTGCTGGATTGCCGCCAAGGTGTCTTCGATGGTCTGGACTAAATTCTCTTGCGTAACCGTTTCTTTAGAACGCAGGTCCCGACGGGCCAATTCGATGGTGCCTTTTTGCAGATCTCTTCCACCAAGTGCCAGACGGATTGGTACACCTTGTACTTCGTACTCATTAAATTTCCAGCCTGGCCGTTGGTCTGAGTCGTCTAATTTTACCGAAATCCCCGCAGTTTTCAGGTCAAGTGTAATGGCTTTGGCCCGTTCTAAGACTGCTACAGCATTCTCTTTCCCAGCAATTGGCACCACGACCACTTGCGTAGGGGCAATTCGGGGGGGCAACACGAGTCCCTGATCGTCCGAGTGTGTCATAATAAGCCCCCCAATCAACCGTGTAGAGACGCCCCAAGACGTAGCCCAAACATATTCCAATGCGTTAGACTTGTTCTGGAATTGAACATTAAAAGCTTTGGCAAAGTTTTGTCCCAAAAAGTGACTAGTTCCCGCCTGAAGGGCTTTCCCATCTTGCATCAGGGCTTCGATACAATAGGTTTTATCGGCACCTGCAAACTTTTCACTTTCGGTTTTAACCCCTTTAATGACAGGCATGGCCATAAAGTGCTCTGCAAAATGGGCGTAAATGTCTAAGATTTTTTCGGTTTCTTCGATGGCTTCTTCTGCGGTGGCATGTGCCGTATGGCCTTCTTGCCATAAAAATTCCATTGTTCGGAGGAAAAGTCGTGTGCGCATCTCCCACCGAACCACATTGGCCCACTGGTTGATGAGGATGGGCAAATCCCGCCAAGATTGGATCCAAGACCGATAGGTATCCCATATAATGGTCTCGGAAGTAGGGCGAACGATCAGGTTTTCTTCTAACTTCGAGTCTGGATCGGGTTCCACGCCGGATTTGTCTTCCTTTACCCGCAACCGAGAGTGCGTGACAATTGCGCATTCTTTTGCAAATCCCTCAACGTGATCGGCTTCTTTCGATAAAAAAGATTCTGGAATAAAAATAGGGAAATAGGCATTCACGTGACCTGTTTCTTTAAACATTCGGTCTAGTTCCGCCTTCATATTTTCCCAAAGGGCAAATCCGTTCGGACGAATGACCATACACCCACGAACGGGGGAGTGTTCGGCGAGCTTTGCGTTCTTCACCACATCCTGATACCACTGCGAGTAATCGGTCTCGCGTTTTGTTATTACGTCTGCCATTCTGTACAGTATTGACTAATATGATGGACACATCCCGTTTACTATCCCATGAAAATGATGGCGAAATTGCGGCATAGGTGTCACAAAATTGTTACGGCATAGTGATTGCATTGAATTTCAATAAAGAATGGAATGCAAGTCCCATACCTGAGTAATGAAGTAATATACATGCCGGAAGGGGCGTGTATCCAACTTGGATGGCGTGAGATTTAGAATAAAAACACCCAACACCCCTCCATAATCATAAAACAGGAGAAAGACCATGAGAAGAGTGGTATTATTGCTTTTTTTGATGATGCAAGTAGGCTGTATTTCCACGCAAATGCAATACGAATCGGGTAAAAATGCGATACAACTTTCTGAGAGAAGGTTTCTAGTTTCATACGCCAACTCCACCTTTCCGCCCGCGTTGGTTCAGGTCTATTTGTTGCGTAATTGTGGTGAAACAGCCTTAAAAAATGGATTTTCCCACTTTGTGCTATTAGGAAATGGAAAAAGTGAGACCATAGAACTGATCAACAACGAGCGCTACTCAGTGATTACGGCTACATCACTACTCGGTGAGGGGGCAGAGCGAGTGGTGGAATACGAAGATGGAACCCGCGAAGCGATTACCACGGCCTACAAAAAATCCCTTTCGGTGGAAATGATTGGTCTCAACACCGAGGATCTTAACAGCCAAAATCGTCCTTATGCAAATGATGCCGCGATGGTTGCAGCATTTACCCTAAAACGTCCGATTGAGCACGAAATCTCGCGAAAGGCATGGCGGTGGATGGGTGGAACTAGTTTGTCCGTACTGCTCATCTCCCTACTATTAATGAGTACCATATAGGGATCACTAAACAATATTTTAGAAAGCGCCGTCTTAGCATCAGGCAACACAGCCAATTCGGCACAACACTTGCTGCTAAAATTAATCAGGGGAACCATTCTCCGTTATAACCGATTTAACTGGTGACATTCAGCAACCTGTAGGCGGCTACACACAATAGGTAAAATCTTACCACAACAACTTGGCGCTCCCAAAACGTTTATCAATCTTTAAGATAAGGCTATGAAAAGTTCGATGCTCCGTCAACCCCTTGCGACCCTCGCGCTCTTTGCCGTTATGGTAGGGCTGAGCGGTTGCTACACCCGCATGGTGGTGGTGGAACGCCGCCCAGCGGACGATCGCTACTATGAAAACGAACGTGCCGAAGATGTTCGTTATAGCGATGAAGGCGCGGTGGATGTAAACCGCTACTACTACGATGATGACGATTATGCCTATTACGACCGATACGATTATTATCAGCCGTATAACTACTCGTTCTACTTCGATGCCTTCTATGGCCCGTATTCTTGGTATCGTCCATCGTACAACAATTCCTACTACGGGTATAATTATTACGACTATTACTATTACGACAGCTATTGGAGTCCATGGCGTCCGGCAAGTTGGTACAGTTCCTATTGGTGTCCACCGGGCTACAACTACTATGGCTATTCTGGCAGGTATTATGGTAATGGCTATTATGCTGGCTGGTACGATGGCTTCCATCACGGAAATCGGTATGGGGGATATGGCAACACGGGGAATTATGCTCCTCGTGGCCGGTATAGCAGCGGTCTCGCAGCCGTCGGCTCCACTTCTACCTCGCGTACACGTGGCTCGTTAAGTCCAGGATTGGCGACGGGTTCTCGTGGAACTGCTTCTGGCGTTTCCCGTACTTCTCGTGGAACATTAGGAGATGCACCACAAAACGTTCAAGGTCGTCGGACGCGAGGATCGGACGTATATGGCACCACTACTGGCGGCAGTACGTATAGTGGTAGCTCGCGTGCAGGCCGAGATGGTGGCTACGGATCACAAACCACGGGCAGTACTACACGGCGTCCGGCTCGCGGAGAAGATACGTACTCCACTGGCAGTCGAGGAACGCGCGGTTCCAATGCCAACAGCACCAGTACTGGTCGCGGCACTTCCACCCCAAGTGCAACGGGTCGTGGATCCAGAGGCAATGCCAATAACAATGAGTTGGGTACCGGGTCTCGTCAGGAACCCCGCCCTTCTGCGCCCGCTGCCACAACCCGACGACCAGAGAGCCGTCCGGCAGACCGTGCGCCGGCCTATCGTCCTGAGCGTCGTCCTGAGTCACGTCCTTCTTCAGGCAGCAGTGATTCCGGTAGCCGCCGTAGCTCCGAGGCATCACGCCCCAGTTCTCCCCCACCGTCATCGAGTTCTGGTGATTCCGGTAGCCGCCGTAGCTCCGAGGCATCACGCCCCAGTTCCTCTGGTTCTTCTGGTTCTGGCTCGTCCCGTTCCTCTGGCTCTGGTAGTAGCTCTTCGGGCGGCGGGGAATCCAGAGGTCGTCGCGGTAATTAATCCGGTAAAGAAACCCACATTTGGGGCCTGTGCAATCTAAGACATGGCTGTACAGGCCCTTTTTGTATCCCAGAGGATTCATTTTGCGTCCTTTTAGATCATGATTAAGTCTTCAACATTTAAATCGTCAAATAAAATGAAATACCGATTTTTGAAATCTGTTTTAGTGGTAGGTATACTTTTTGTCGGGGCCCTCTCCTCACAAGCACAAAGCGCCGAGGATGCTATTCGTTATACACAACGCAGCCTAAATGCGGGCGCCCGATCGGTCGGGATTGGACTTACCGGACGTGCTGGGATCGGAGATTGGTCTGCAACCGCACTCAATCCGGCTGGTTTGGGATGGGCCAAATATTCCTCGTTTCAGGGTGGTTTGCAGGTACTGAGCGGCGAAGACGAATCTTCCTATGTGGTTCCGGGTGTGGCTGCGAAAAACAATACGGAGGCATTTAGCACTTCTGGGATTTCCAGTTTGGGCTATTTGAAGAAGGTGAATGTGTCTCGTGGCTCCTTAGCGTTTGGTGTTGGGGTAAACAAAGTTACGCAATACGACCGTAGCAATAACTTTTCTGGGGAGAATGGTAAGAACTCGATTACCGATTATTTCCTTCCGGCGGAAGATGCTTATACGGTTAATGCCGGAACAGATGGCATTATCGGGACAAACGATGACCGTTTTTCGTTTACTTCACCCATCTCTACCATTGCTTTCGAGACCTATGCGATAGACTTTGATAAAGCATTTTATACGGCCCAAAAATATCCTTTTTTTGCAGGTGTCCAAACAGGAACCGTTTTGCAGGAAGGGGGCATTCGTGAAAGTGGCGATGTGAATGAACTGAATTTCGCGGGGGCTTGGGAGGCTTCACGCAATGTGATGGTGGGTGCTTCCCTGAATATCTTGTTCGGTAACTATAAATATCGCCGCAGTTTTAAAGAAAATGATCTTTATAATGATAATGATGGGGTTTACCCAACGGTGAACTTTAGTGGGCTGACCTTAACCGAGAACCTTGATACAGGCGTAAGTGGAGCCA
Source organism: Bacteroidetes Order II. bacterium (assembly GCA_016788705.1). NCBI lineage: Bacteria > Pseudomonadati > Bacteroidota > unclassified Bacteroidota Order II. > Bacteroidota Order II. bacterium. The sequence continues at coordinate 73,717 of JAEUSQ010000030.1, read as the reverse complement.
ATTTACGGTTTGGAGTCTCTGGAAAACTGACCGAAAAAATTAAAATAGGCATTGTAGCCGAGACGCCTACTGCGTATAATATTGCAGAAGAATACGCCACCATCCTTGCGACCAAATACGATGACGGAGAAACATATGAATATGGTGGACTTTCCAACGACGTCGGGACAGGGGCGTTTGAATACCAAATTGCAACCCCTTGGCGCTTGGGAGCCGGGCTTCAATATTCCAATAGCCACCTGAACCTTTTTGGAGATGTGGAGTTTACGGATTGGTCCAAAATGGAACTTAGTGCCGAGTCTGACCGCGATTATTTTAACCGTTTGAACGACAATATTGCAGAAAATTATCAAACAGTATTGCAAATGGCTGTGGGAGGTGAATTTATCTGGCGGAACTTTACGGTTCGGATGGGCGCTGGCAGAACACCTGATGCCCGCAAAAACCCCGAAGTGAACCGTGAAAAAAATTATATCTCTTTTGGGGCCGGTGTTAAATTCGGAAATAAATTTGAATTAAATGCCGGAGTCTTGAATGAAACCTACAAAGACTTGTATCTGCCATACACAGACCTATCCACCTTCAGCCCGTCACGCTTTAATGATGACCCGTTAGTGAATCGGAAAGTGAATCGTCAGATTGGAACCATTGAACTCAAAGTGACGCTCTAAGTCGGTGTTGGATCGTCATTCGAGCCATAAAAAAACGCCCTGTGGAATTCTACGGGGCGTTTCTCGTTTTCAGATGAGCAACTTTTACTGCTGCGTAGGATAGATATCCGGGTTTTGATTTTGCTCCGCTTCGCGGCGTTGTTCGGCTCGTCGTACCCGCATCATTGCTTGATAATCGGCTGCACGGGCATTGTGTTCGCTTAAGGATCGGCTAAAGAGATGGCCACCCGTTCCGTCTGCCACAAAGAAATAGTAGTCATGTGTTTCTGGGTTGATGGATGCTTTTACCGCGTTAAACGATGGATTGGTAATTGCGCCCGGTGGAAGGCCAGGATGGATATACGTATTGTATGGATGTGGGAAGGCGTAGTCTCGGTACAACAAACGGCGCATGATCCCGCCATCGGTTTCCATCAACGCATATTGCACGGTTGGGTCTGCCTGGAGCAACATCCCATCCCGCAAGCGGTTAGAGTACACCCCCGCAATCCGTGGTTTTTCGGCATCTTTTCGGGCTTCCCATTCCACAATACCAGCAAGAGAAACCACTTGGTCTAAGGTCAGATTACGAGCCTTCATCTTGGCCTTCATGTCCTCGGTAATGCGTGCCATAAACTCGGCTTTAATGCGGCGGATTAACGGGCGCACCTTAGTTCCCCAATACACATTGTAGGTTTCGGGCATCAGGTAACCAAATAGGTAGGAGGGTGTTGTATTGAGTTGGGCTGCGAAGGTTTCGTCTCTAAGGGCAGCATAAAATTCGGCGGGTGGGATTTCTAATTTCTTCTCCAGTACCTCGGCCACTTTTTTGGGGCGCCATCCAGGTAGGAACGTTACTTTGATCGGTGTTTGTTCGCCATTTTTGATTCGGGAAATAATATTCCAATTAGAGGCGCCGGACTTAAATTCGTAGTAACCGCCTTTAAACGAACGTCGCGCACCTGTAATGGTTGCCAATATTTTAAAAGATGTTTCGTTCTGGAGAATGCCCGCATCACGAAGGCCACGAAGTACGCCATCGAAGCCGCTTCCGGGCTTGATTTTGGCTCCGCGAACCCCTTCGTAGGATAACGTGTTGCCGCTAAACATAAAATATCCAACCGCCAGCAAGACAATACCCAAGCCAATACCAAGGGGTCTGGCTAGTTTCTTAAGCAAAGAAGGAGATACGGATTCCGGGGATGGAGTGGATGTTGACGGGGTGGGTGGTGTGTTGGGTGTGGGGGTATCAGACATCGTTTTCACTTAGTTGTCGTTCAAGAGAACGGGTTTCATCTATGATCCGTTCATACAAACGTCGAACGGCTTGATTGGAAAGTGGGCCAGGATTGGCAGAACTAACATTGTTCAATACGTCTTCTTCTCGGGCAGGAACATAAACCGGAAGCCCCACTTTCCGCTTAATATGTCCGATGGCTACGGCGCAGTTCGCTCGTTCATTCAGGAGGTTGATCATGAGGCGATCAATGACATCAATCCGGTCTCGCCACGGTATCAAGTCTTCTTGGGTAGGGTGTTCCGGCGTGATGGGCGTAACCGCGTCTAAACGCAAAAGCAAGTTCGTGGGGTCGGGCATTATGTATGTTGGTTGGAAGTAAGGAATTTTAAAAATTACGACCAAATCTGGTTCATCCCACATCAAAAATAGATGGATGACAGAATTTTAAGGTTGTATGTTGCTTCGGGATTTATGGAGTTGTTTTTTCCATTCGGAAATTATCCATTTCTACCCCACGTACCTGCACTGTTTGACGTGCGACGACCATAAATCCAAAAGCAGCAAAAAAAGGGCGTGCCGTGAGGCTTACATCCGAATATAAACGGTCTAAATGCCACGTTTGGGCTTGCTCCAACAAGCGGATCATGAGGTTCCGCCCTACGCCCACACGCTGAAAGTCTGCATGAACATAAAAGCAATTGATGTACCCATCTCGCGCAATTTGGCCAAATCCTACAATGTTGCCCGCGACCTCGGCCACAAAAGTTTGTACGGGCGGCTCAAAAACAGATGGCCAGCGTTGCATATCCGGTGGATCGGGTGCCCATGCAAGCACTTGTTCGGACGTATAGTCTATTCGGTTTACGATTCGAACGGTTTGTGTAAATAGGTGTACCAAGACTTCGCGGTCTTCCTGCTGCATGAGACGTATGGAGACGTGAATTGAGCCGTTCATGTTAAACCGACAAATTGGGCTGGGCATTTAATGAAAGGGGGCTGGTGATGCCCGCACGGAGTTTAAGCAAACCCGTCACCCCAATCATGGCCGCATTGTCCATGCAGTATTTGAGTGCAGGAATGTGTACGGAGAAACCATGCTCGATGCCTGCCTTGTTGATGGCTGCCCGTAAAGCGGTATTGGCGGAAACGCCCCCCACAACAGCCACTTGTCGTAGCCCGGTCTCCGAGATAGCCCGTAACGTGGTCGCCAACAACATGTCTATCACTGCCGCCTGAAAGGAAGCACATAAATCTGCCAGATGCTGTGTGATTTCTATTTCCCTTGCTTCATCGGTCATTCTACCCAAATGATACAACATGGCCGTTTTGATGCCACTAAAGGAGAAATCATAACCCGGCAAATTGGTTCGCGGGAACCGGATGTAGGTAGGGTTTCCCTCACAGGCCAACTGGTCAATTTTGGGTCCACCCGGATAACCCAGATCAAGCAGTTTGGCTACTTTATCAAAGGCTTCGCCCGCAGCATCGTCTCGTGTTTTTCCGATTCTAGTATGCCTAAACCCTTCCTCTACAATCGTCAATTCAGTATGCCCACCCGAAACAGTCAGACATAAAAACGGAAACGCAGGCGGATTTTCTTCTAAAAAGACAGAATACATATGCCCTTCCATATGATTTACACCCACAAAAGGCACACTTTTGGACATAGCAAATGCCTTAGCAAAACTAAGCCCCACGAGCAACGACCCAGCCAAGCCAGGGCCATAGGTTACCGCAATCGCATCCACGTTGTGCCGAGAAACCCCGGCCTGTTCCAAGGCTTTTTCTACAACGGGCACAATCCGACGCTGATGGTCGCGAGAGGCCAGTTCGGGTACTACACCACCAAAACTGCTATGCACCTCCTGCGAAGATAATATAGAGGAACGAATTTCGCCCTCCACAAAAACGGCTGAGGCTGTGTCGTCGCACGAAGATTCAATGGCGAGTAATACACGAGGGTTGATCATGAGGTCGGCATTTTTCATTGCAAGGGGCATCAAAATACAATACAGATTTGCGGGCAGCCAAACGAAATTCTGAGCGATTTCGTTACCTGTCGCTGCTGGAAGTTTCGTCTTTCATCAGAACCCTTTGTGAAAAGATCATGAGTGGCGACAGTTACTTTATGATGATGACGCACTTTTGATGGATTGGTTTTTGACCCTGAGTTGTTACCAAGGATTTGTTATTACCTCTTGATTCTAAAGAACTTATATTGGACTCTATGCCTTTGTTTTGGGTCATTTAATATATGCGAAAGCCCCCGCAGGATTCCCACATCCGTACAGGGGCTTTTCAGCGATCACAAGGGGGAGGTGTGATACTGGGAGCTTAGTTTTCTTTTACAATCTCTACCCGGCGACGCATCCGAACTTCCGTTCCCTCGTCTGTACGGATGGATTTTTCGTTACCATTCCGGAAAGAATTGGTGGTGCTAGGCGCCACGTTTTCGCGGGTTCCAACACGGTTCCGGGTGTCGGAGCGGTACCGGACGCCATCGCGATACCCGTTGTCCTCGTAGTACCAGTCGTCGTTGTAGCTAAATCCGGCGACCGTATAGCCAAAGCCGTATTCATCGTCTTCTGGTACAAGAGGCACCATGGTATAGTCGCGATAGTAGCGATCGCTGATAAAGTGGCTGTATTGTACTTCATAAGCGCGGCGGGCGCGGAAGTCGAGCACGGCAGCACGGGCATTTCGGGCAGCACCAATGTAGTAGCTGTTGGTATAGCGTGTGTTTATCAGTTCAAATCCGGAAGACGGGTCTCCGATGATGTACGTCATGTTGTCGAACTGGATGTCACCACTGGGGCTAAGGGTAGCATAAAGGCGACCAAAGTTTCCCGGCAAAGAATTTACTGAACCAATGTGATAACCGTCTCTATATAAATCAATTCCTGTGATCGTGTATGTAATACGTGCATGGCTGAATCCAGAGCGCACTGTTTCCTGACGAATTCTGGTGCGGATTTCTAACTCCGATCCGTTGTAGTCCCACCCATCTTCCACATATACATATTGCTTATAGACATAGTTAGAGCGCCAGCTGCTTCGGTTGCGGTCGTTCCAGATGGGACGATGCCAGCGAACACGGCTATAATCATATCCGAAATAAAGATCAAATCTCGGCGGATTCCAAGGGCGGCGTACCCGGTTATGGTTGGTACGGGGCGGGTTATTTCGGTTGCGATCTCCCCAATCTACACCATTATTGGGTCGGTGATCGTTGCTACGTCCATAGTTTGGGTTGTCACGGGTTCCACGGTTGTCATTCGCACGGTTGCCCCCATCTTGCGACCCGCGATTATTGCGGTTATCGTTATTGCGGGCATTGGAGTTCGGCCCATCTTTACCACGTTGTGGGTAAATGACGGTTGCAGGAGGCGTGGAAGGCCGGGCTTCGTCGCGGTTTCGGCGATTGTCGTTGTTGTCGGAGGACGAGTTGCTTCCACGGGATCCGCGTGAACCATTGTTATCGGCGCGTGGTGCAGGGGTATTCGTAGGTGGCGTGCTGTTGTTGTTATCGGAACGGCGGCCTCGTTGTGCAAAAGCATCGGGCATGGCCATTAGGCTGATCAACATCAGTGTCAGCATCCATCTAAGAGGAGCGTAATGGAGGCTTGTCATGGCAATTAAGATTTAAAAGTTCAGGGTTAGGTTCGGAGTTCCGGAGGCCGTTCAGGAAGGCGTTCATGGCTCAAATGATGTTCCTGTGGCCTCCGATACCCGATTATGCCGGATTATGCCGGCGTGTGGTTGCTATTCTTAGTGGAAAATCCGGGAGAGAAGGCCCGGTTTGCGGTAATGTCGGCAAGAGCGGACACATTTTTGGTGGCGGCAACTGGGGTGGTGTCCCCGATAATTCCAGCCGAAATACCGACAAGTTCGTACACAGTGTCCGGCGGTACAACTCCGGTGATGACGATAGCGATAATAGCGTCCGTGCCAGTCCGATCGGTCGTAGCGGCTCTCATCTACCCAACGGCCATTATAATAATACACATCTCCATAACGATGGTTGTCGCGGTAACGGTCTTGGCTTCGGTTTCGGTCGTTATGTCGGTCGCGGGGTCTCTCGGTTCTACCCCTATCGTCACGACCACGTGTGTCGCGGTCTCGTCGGTCCCGTTGCGCCTGAACCTGAGCGGCGGAGGCCATTAGGCACAGGAGCAGGGTCCCAAGTAGCATCGTACGGTTTTGCATGTGTTTCATTGAACAAACTCCTTTTGGTTTTGTTAAGGAACTTAAACCGGGCTTTCAGGCGGATTATAAGTTGTTTTCCAAAACGGGTGTTTTTCGGAAACACGCCGGATGATGCCCTTTTCATCCTTGCTTACTTATTCTTTTTGCCAAAACCATTCCAAAGAAGGATACACATAAAATAAGCCTCATTTGAGGCTTATTTTGAGGCTTAGACCTCTTATCAGGCTTTTACAATTGTCCTATATTAAGGACATACGTACCTTTCAATAGACAGTCAACCTGCTAATGCTTGTGCCAAGTCTGCAATTAAGTCATCGGGATGTTCAAGGCCAATAGCGCATCGTAGTAAGGTAGGCGGGGTGGTTGTTGGCGGTTTTTCAACGGAATAGCGATGCTCAATCAGGCTCTCTGTTCCACCCAAACTGGTGGCGCGGGTAAAGACCTTAACCCGATCGGTAATGGCGAGGGCTTCTTGGGCCGTTCCGAAAACCTCGAACGAAAATAAGCCACCATATCCCGACATTTGGTGTGAGACAAGGGTTTGAACGTCTCCGCTGGCAAGTCCCGGGTAATGTACACATTTGACACGGTGATGCCCCGCAAGAAAGGTGGCTACAAGGTGGGCATTTTCCTGGTGAACCCGCATTCTGGCACCAAGCGAACGCATTCCTCGCATCGCAAGCCACGCACTGAAGGGATCCATGACGGCACCACCCAATGTCTGGATGTCGCGAATACCACTCAGAAGGGTTTCATCTTTTGCGACCACAGCCCCAGCCAAAACGTCTGAGTGACCACTCAGATATTTGGTTACAGAGTGCATAACGAGGTCGGCCCCGTGTTTTAGCGGATTTTGGAGCAGAGGCGTAGCCAGTGTATTGTCCACCACCAGAAGGGCATTGTTCTGGTGCGCAAGCTGTGCCAAAGCATCAATATCCGAAATGAGGCATAAAGGATTGGAAGGCGTTTCCACCCAGATTAGCTGGGTTTTTAAACAAATTTTGCTTTGTACCAGAGCAGGGTTGGTCATGTCCACCCGGTCATAGGAGAGACTTTTTCCGTTAAAAACGGTTTCCAGCAGTGCCCCAATACCAAAGTATGCGGATTCAGGAATCAAAACATGACTTTTTGGCGGCAGGCTTTGAAGAATGGCCATTGTAGCAGCTTGGCCACTTGAAAAGGCTGCACAAGCCACTCCACCCTCTAACCGTGCCAAGGTGTCTTCAAAGAGTGTGCGTGTTGGGTTTCCGGAACGGGTATAAACATACCCACCCGGATATGTTCCATCACCCGCTCGTTGGAACGTGGTTACCAAATGAGGAGTATGCAAAAGAGCGCCAGAAGCATCATCCGAGGTAGTTCCGGCATGGGCTAAGAGGGTTTCGGGGTGCAAGCTCATGCAAAATTTCGTTTAAGGATACAACTAAGCGGGAAATATCATTTCCGAAAACAAAAAAGGAAGATAGCGGATAACCATCTCCCTTTCAAAATATGTTAAAAGCGGTCAAAGGTTTAGGCTTCGTCTTTTTCTTGGACTTCTACCACAATAGCTTCTCCGGCATTTTTCTGAATGCTTTCGATGCTTTTCAGTGCAGATGCTTTTTGTTCGTACCCTTGACTGGCAAACATCACCTGGCCATTCGCCGCTTTAAATCGGAAACGGTATTCCCCTTTTTTGTCTTGATAAACTTCAAATTTATAGGCCATTGTACGTGTTGGTTTAGTGGAAGAATTGGTAGAAGATCCGGAGGTATCCGGATTGGTCTCGGAAGGCAGTGGTTCTTGATCGCCGAAGTTGGTTTCAAGAATCGCATCGCATCGGTACGCAGCTTTTTGTGCAAATTCACTAAAGCCGGACAAAAGCGTATGGATTCTGGCCTTCGTCTCCTGCCCTTGTTGGTGGTGTTGTCTTCGCGCTAAAACGCCCAGCAAGTGCAAGAGTTCCTCGAACCGTTCTTTGCGAAAATAGCGCACCCCACCCCACTCATGAACATCCATGTATTGCATAGCGAGCGGATCATTAAACAGATCGGTGACTACATTTTGCCAGATAGTGGCATTGGTTTTATGGGGCTTATACCAATTCTTCTGACTGGTTAGTAGGCAAACATATACCACAGCCACTCCAGCATCTTCGGCACTGAGCCCATGCTCCCGAAATACACGATGCATGGGTTTATCCAAAAGCCAAGCTTCAATAAATCCTCTACTCTTATGTCCCACATTCCGGCCATTTTTGCTGGTAAGGCGCCCGAGTTGGTTGACAGACAACCATCCTGCAAGGGTGGCATTCCGAAATCGTTTGATGTCCAGATAAGGATGCTCCGGCTCTGGATGTTCAATAGGTTCTTCATCCCCCCATCCCGGTGCTTCTGCTAACAAGGGCGCTGCTGCATCATGACTCCGACGGTGTTCATAGGCAATAACCGACTCTGAAAATTGTTGAATGTCTTGCACCAAACCATCAAAATCCACCTCCACACCGCCCGTACGGGATGCTGCTTCTCGGATAAAGGTGCCATACGTTTTGGCAAAGGTTTCTGGTTGGACTATATAGTGAGGCGAGTCGCTTTCAAATGCTTCAAGAAGCGAGCTGAGGACTTCTACGAACGGCTCGTGGAGAGGGCGAAGTTGTCGAAGTTTAATCTCTTCTTCCACGTTGGGGACGCCGTGTCCATGAAGGCTGTCGTGCAGGTCTCTATAAAGCCCAATGGTATCTTCAACCTCCCGAATTTCCGTAAATACCATGCTTTGGTAGCCGTTGAGGGTCATTAGAAAGCCGCGTCCCCAGACCACCGTATTAGAACGAAGGTATTCCAACCCACTGATTTGGTCGCGAAAGATGGTAAACCAATGGGCACCTTTTTTTAGTCCCAACGCTTCGGCTACATGTTGGGTTTCGATGTACGGATTTTCCGGAGATGTTTCACGCTGTTTATTGCGATACTTCACCGACGAACGGAAAATCCCCTGCGTTCGGTGATACGAATTGTTGTAGAGTACCAAAGCACGCTCTTTTCCAGATCGGTTTGTGAAAGCCAGCACACTCTCATTGACTTCACCGTCCTGTAGAAAGTCGTATAGCCGGAAGTTGGTCACTTCGGCGAATAGATAGCGTTTATGGGCAAGTGGAAAGATTTCTTTTTCATGACGTGCAACAAGGTGATGATCGGGTGTTTCATTATAATAGGCACGTCGGTACTCCATACCATATTTTTCTGAAAACCCTTCTATTTGGCCATGTCCGATCATGGGCAAGCCGGGTAGGGTTAACATGAGTGTGGTGACACCGAAATATTTATCCCCTTTACCAAACTGTTCAACCGCCGTTTTTTCATCCGGATTGTTCAGGAAGTTGACATATCGTTTCAAAATTTCCGGATCATATTCGAGGGTGGAGGTAATTTGTTGCCGGAACTCATCGTTGCGCTCATCGCGAAGCATGTGCATAAAAGCGGAGTTATACACACGGTGCATCCCAAGTGTTCGTACAAAATAGCCTTCCAGCATCCAAAACGCCTCGGCCAGCAAGAGGGTATCGGGCGCCTCCGTAGCCACACGATCCACCACCTCGCGCCAGAATTCTTCGGGCATGGCCTCTTCAAACTCGGCTTTGGTAAGCCCGTACTCCGATCGGCTTGCCACATCTCCCCCTTTTCCTGGCTCCGGAAACCACAAGCGATGGATGTGGCGTTTGGCCAACACCATTGCAGCATCCAATCTAATAACCGGAAAATCCTGTGCGACTCGTAAAATAGTTTGAATGACGGCTTCTTTTGCCTCTGGGTTCAGGAAGTTGATTTGTGCGGTATCATTCCATGCCAGTCCTGTTCCGTCGTTTCCATGATACAAATATCGCTCTTCCCCTGTTCTGCGGTCTAACCGTTTAAATACCACCGCCGCATCCGTTCTGTCATAATAGTGATCCTCCATAAAAATGCCGATATGAGGATCGTCCGATAAATCCTCATGCGTGAAAGAATAGGACGGGTATGGTGACTGTGGTAATTGGATGAACCGATCGGGGTGATGTAAAACCCAATCACCGTCTAAGCCTGTATGGTTCGGAACCATGTCTGAGGCAATGCGGATTCCCCGCTTCCATGCACGGGCCTTTAAGTTAAGAAAGGCTTCACGTCCACCCAACGAAGCGGCCACTTCGTAATCATAAAGCGAATATGCCGAAGCCGTGGCTTCAGGGTTTCCCATGCGTTGCTTAAAACGTTCCGAAGCCTTGGAGCGCTCCCAAATGCCGATAAACCAAAGTGCTGTAATGCCCCATGTTCGGAGTTTGTCCAATTCTTCGTCTGGGATCTGGTCTAATCGGCTAATTTCATGCCCATATTGTTGGGATAATTGGTAAAGCCAGACTAATGTGGACTTTGCGATCATCACCACATTCGGCATCCAATCCAAGTCTTCACTAAAGGCTTCTGGTTCATGTGCGCCATCTTCCTCGATAATGGCCCGCATGCCTTTCTGCCAATCGCGTCCCGCAGGGAAGGAAGGCGGAGGTGCATCGGGCGTCATGGAAAAAAAAGGACGTATTTCTTCGCGAATATAGTCTTCACCGCGCAGAAGACGAACCAGAAAAGAAGGGTTTAAGTCCGAAAGACGATGCCCCCAACGTCCACGGAGATAGGCCAATTGTTCAGCCAAAGAATGGGGGTAATGCCGGAACAGATGGGTCAGCATTTCTAATAAATCTGCTTCTTCATTACCTATCTCTTCCGACGGTGCGTCGGCAGTTATACGCGGTGCTTTGGAAACCCAATAGGTCTGCAAAGTTTCCCAAACCTGTAGGTATGGGGTATGTTGAATCAAGTCAGCGTCGTCGAACAACTCCTTAAGCGGCGCAAAGGCAGGATTTTGGTTGGCCAACCGCAACAAGGTTAATTCCTCCAGCAAGGCACCCTCCCGCCCTTCGATGTATTGACGGGGTGTTACTTGACCACTCAAAACCCTATCTGGCGGAAACTGTTCTACAAATGCCAAAAAGGTTTTTTGTAAGGCAACTTCTCCAATCCGGTTACGCAGGGCATGGTAAGATTCCAGCATGATGTCGCGCCCGGATTTCTGCTTGTACCACGTAATAATACTACCCAGGGAGTCCAATATAAGCGCACCTGCACTGAGGTCGCTGGCACGTATAGATTGTTCTGGGGAGCGGTCTGCATTCAATTTATTTGCGATCACTCGTGCAGTATGCAGATCCTGAAAATCTCCTATTGGAGTAGGCGGGAGGTGGTACGCCAGAAAAATTTGGCGACGCAGAAAAAAACTTCTTTGAGGGGCGTTCATTGATCTTTATGTGGTGCGTGACGACAACTGGATAGTGTGCGCCGAAGGGTGAAAATGTCTTGGCGTCAAGATAGGAATTTGTGCCTTACTTTAAAAATAGATAGACCAGATAATTTCATCGAAAAGCACACCGCCTTCCCGAATCCGAGAAAGCAGTGCGCTTAATAGAAAAGAAGCTTTAAGTCGCTGCTAAGTGGGTGGTATCTGTGTCGGAAGGATTAATCCGAATATCCGTTGGATCAAGTGGCGAGCCATCTCGTGATCCCTGTTTTGCTTTCGCAAGCCAGTTTTCACGTTCCAATATCTCAAGCCTTCTTTTTAGCCTTAGATTGTTTTTAAGTGCGTTTTCGAGCAACTCTTTCAGGTCTGAAATTCTGACAACCTGTCGGTGTTGCAGTTGTTCGAGCTTGGAAATGCGTTCTCGATAGCGTCGAATTTTTTTAGTGTACTTTTCTTTCAAGGCTTGGAACAGGGCTTCATTCTCACGCAGATAGCCGATAATCTCGTTTTGCTTTCGAATTTTTTCCGCTTGGGCGAGGATGGTCTTATTCGCAACGCGGAGTTCCTCAGGGTCTGCTAATGGTGGGGGAGCGTGGGCAGTTTGGTGGGCACGATGTTGAGCCTGAGTTATTTGGTTGACAGGCTTTGCTTCAACTTTAGGTATTCTACCAAAGTGAGGATTTAAACTACCACTCTTTTGAGTAGCGTGAGAGATTACATGTTTGGGCTTCCGAGACTCTGGGGGACGGAACGTCCTGTAAACCCATTGTATAAATTGGATGAGCAACCATCCTGAACCGACGATAATGAGGATGGGAAAGAATGTGATCACAACAACTAAAAATGCCTTGAATTTCCAGCCGTTGCGGTTGCCGTGGTAGGCAAGGTAATGTTGTGGAAATGGAAACATGGCGGTTATAGTTTAGGAGGTGACGGATCATGATTGTGGCAATACAGTTCGGTTACAGTCACTAACGCAGCCAGTGCAGAATCGTCATATAAAGAATTAGGCGCGTTCACGTTTTGGTGGGCGTGGCGGTTGCAGGGTTCGGCAGTTGCAGACGGGGTTGCGGTGTGGAACATGTTGGTTTTTGGTTTGTTGGTAAAACGAAGTCATCTTTGACTTAGCGAGAAGCTAATATGGGAACGTTCCCAGTGTCAAGACTTGGAAAATGTGTACACCATATGACGCACAATCTGCACTTTAAAAACTATTTGTGCGCACATGACACACACAGGATAATATTACATTGAAATAACAGTGAATAGACGATTTTGGTTTATAGAGGTTTCATAAGCCACAGTCACGTACAAAAAATTTAATATCTATGTAATTTTTGGCATATTTTACACATTCGTTTCATGACCAAAAGGAGTTATAGCTATGACACCCGATGATAAATATCCAGAATCATTGTTTAAAGAATTGCATGATCAGGTAGTGCGTGCGTTTGAAACATCGGAGTTTTATCAATCAAAATTTGGTGATACGAAGATAAGTAAAAGCCAGCTTTATGGTCGTGGAACGTTTGCAGCGGAATTGCCGACGCTCCAAGTGGCGGTTCGTCAAAAGACGGGGGTCAGGTTCAGCAAAGAATGGCTGTATAAACGGGTCTTAGAAGGGCAGAAAAATGCAACAGGTCATTTTATAGTGACGCTCGACAACAAAATCTTATACGATGGTCTTGCACAATACCTCGATTTCACAGATTTTGCGGCGTTTGCGGCATCACACATCAATCGTTTGCCTCCGGTTGTACCAGCAAAAAGCAATATAGGAAGCCTCCTGAACCCCTTTGCAGAATTAGCAGGTTTATACGAAGCATACATCGTATTGCCTCAAACGCGCACCATGTCTGTGTTGGTTGTACTGCTGAATAAGGAAGGTAAAGTACAAATACGTTCTAAATTAACCGCTATAAACCGTTTTTATAAGGGTACATTAGAATTGGTACCTCGCAGCCGGATTTTGTTGGGAGCATTCGAACTTAAAGATCCTGATTTTGAGAAGCATAAATATTACAAATACTTTTTTGTCCTCCGAGATCGCTTTGAAGTGAGATCGCCTTGGCCTAAAGGGGTAATTACCGGGGTTTATGCTGGGAAGGGCAAGCGTAGCGAGGATCCGATGGCAGGGAGAATTCGTTTGTACCGGGTTAAAGAGGAATATGATGGAATTGAAGATGATTTTATGGCTTATGAGCCTAAAGAAATATCGCTTCAGAATCCTGATTTCTTTGATGAGATACGGGATAAAAAAGAGTTGATTCCCTTTTTTTCCGGCAACAGGGATGATTTTATGGAATCTGTGGCCCTGTTTGAACAATTAGAATTAATCGAAAAAACCCATCCGGTTGCAGGAATCAAGAACGTGGCAGGTTGTTATTTGTGTTATACGCTGGCAAGCGATCGTAAAACGATCTTTGAACGCCCCGTCTGTATTCAGCCCAATGGCATTGCGATGATGCGTTTGGCTACGCCGCCCACGGCGCTTTATAGAGGGCGTGCCGTAAAACTAAACGATATGCTGCTCTCCATTCGGTTTCACACCCGTACAGACGAGCAAGACCAACCGTATTCGGGATACTTTCTGTTCTATGCCACCAATACACCACGCTCGGATATTAAACGAATCTTTGGAACTTTTGTATCCGCCAATGACCGCAAACAGCCGTTAGCCGGACGGGCCATTTTGATTCCCGCTGAAGGAGCATTTGACAACTTGGTAAGCCGCAAAATCCAACTGTTTTCAGATGACTATAACGAATTGGACCGCTGCGAAAGCAACCTAATGCGCTTCTTAACCGGAGATGCGAATAACCTAATCAAGTCTTTTCGAGACATAGACAGCCCTTTTGAAAAGGAACAAGACTATGCCGATATCTATTTTGGCGCAGCTTGTTACAAAGCCTCTACCGCGCCCACTCAAGCGGCGACATTGTTGGGATATGCGTTTATGCATGGATTTAGGGATTGGGACAAACTCCATATGGAAAAAACATCTGGCTTTTTACAACATTTAACTTCAGATCATTGGGAACAAGCGAAAAGTAACATTGATAGCCGGCTTCATCCGGTCTGGGAAGCCGGGCTTGGGGTATAACCATGCACAACAACATGAAGAACCTTTTCATTTTTCTGGCTCTGTTGGGGCTGTGTTCTTGGAGGGTGGACGCACAATCCACTTCTGTGGTGACGGAAGCGCGGACTTTGATCGGAGACGGGCAGTATGTAGCAGCTATTCAATTATTGAAGGGCGCGGCAGATTCTGGGCAAAAGTCGCCCGAAGTACTTCATTGGCTGGGGGTGGGGTATCATTCCGCACTTCAATTGGACCAAGCAGTTGCCACCTTTCAGGAAGCAATTCGCCAGCAACCAGCCATCCGTACTTACCTGAGTTTGGGTAGATCATTTATTGCTTTGGGGCGTCGCGAGGAAGCCTTGCACGTGTATGCACAGGCCCTTCAAATGGATTCTACGCACCAAGCCGTGATAATTGAAAAGGCCCGCCTTCATGCAGGTCTTCGGGAGTTTGAAGCCGCCGCCCGCTATTACCACAAACTAATTGCACGAGATTCCTCAAATGCCTATTTAATGCTCCAATTGGCCGACTGTTACAAAGGACTGGGCCAAGCAGATGCGGCCATTATCGGATATGAACGTGTCAGACGCATACGGGCAACCCAGGTACGGCCCTATTTGGAGTTGTTCCAGCTTTATACGGCAAGGAAAGCCTATCTTTCGGCCATGCGCGTGATGGACGATGGTCTTCGGGCAATGCCACACCAAACGGCACTGCTCAAGCGCCGTGGAGATCTTTATGCCTTGCAAGACCAGTACCAAAATGCTTTGGCCGAGTATGAAGAAGCATATGCCCGTAAAGACACTTCATACTCGCTCCTAAGGGCAAAAGGCATTGCACATTACCGACTGGGGCAATATGAAAAGGCCATTCCGTTGTTGCATAAAGTGCTCACAGAAAACGAGGCTGGCGGTTTAGATCAAGTTGCGGCGTTTTATCTGGGAAGTGCTTTTCAACAACTTAAACGGTATGATGAGGCATTTACTTGGTGGGACAAGCTTTATACGGAACTGGCCAAAGGCTTGCTTCCAGATGTTCTAAACCAGTTAGGGAAAAACTACGACGGCCGAAGCCTGTCACAAAAAGCAAGAGAAACTTATGAGCTTGCCCACAATATAGATCCTAATAACGCCAATGCCTTGTTCTTTTTAGGGGTATGGCACGACGATAAACAAGTAAAGAACAAAGCAATTCAATACTTTGACCGTTTTTTGCGTGCCGAAGGCGGGAATGTAATCTACAAAAATTTGGCTACACAACGGTTATTACAACTTCGCCCTCCCAAGCCGCAAGCGACACCCAGCAAGCCACGAAACTAAGCCAGAGCAAACAGTCGGCTGCATTTATGCAAAGAATACCTTCCTTTGAAACATCAATCGTTGAAGTTCTTGTTTTACATGATTAGCGGTGACGATCAAATACAAGACCCACTCCCAAAGTAGTGCCTCTGACCAGCGCTGATTCATCCAAAAAGTATCGGGAAGCACATTTCCAAGGATATGTCGGATTTTTTTGCCAAACCCGTCATAAATCCATTAACTTAAGCATTCACAACCTTTCATTGAATGTTCCAAACGAGAATAACCGAAACGCCCATGCTAAATCGCCTTTTACTCCTGTTGTTGGTGGTGTTGGTAGTACCCGGATGCCGCAAAAGGCCCCAAGTGGACAAGAACACTGTTTATTCGGTTCCCGAAATTTCCGAAGATGTTCTTAAAAAAGTGCCTGAATGGGCCCAAAAAGCAATTTGGTACCAGATTTTTCCAGAACGTTTCCGCAATGGTGATCCCAACAACGATCCTCGCATGGCTGATATGGAAGGCGCATGGCCACATACCAAGTTTCCTGGATGGAAGCCTACTTTTTGGGGGCAAGACTGGTTTGCGCAAGAAGATTGGGCGCTTACCTCGGGCAAAGATTTTTACTTTACGGTGCAAGCCAGGCGTTATGGCGGCGACTTTCAGGGCATTATAGACAAAATGGATTACCTCAAAGACTTGGGCATTAATGCCATATACCTCAATCCCGTAAATGATTCACCCTCGCTCCATAAGTATGATGCCCGAAATTATCATCATATGGACCGGAACTTCGGTACAGATCCTGACGGAGATATGGCCATGATGAAGCGTGAAAAACCAGAAGACCCCAGTACATGGGAATGGACATCGGCAGACAAACTCTTTCTTAAACTCATCGAGACGGCACATAAACATGGGATTCGGGTGGTGGTGGATTATTCTTGGAACCATACAGGGAAACAATTCTGGGCTTTTCAAGATGTCATGAAAAACGGCAAAAAATCCAAATTTGCAGATTGGTACTACATAGACCAATTTGATGATGTGGAAACGCCCGATACCAATGAGTTTGTTTATAGAGGCTGGGCGAATGTGAAAGAGTTGCCTGAACTTAAAAAAGTGGATGTCAAAAACCGCATTCAGGGCCGTGCCTATGAAGGCAACCTACATCCGGAAGTGAAGCAGCATATTTTTGCCGTCACCAGCCGCTGGATGGATCCTAACGGTGATGGCGACCCTTCGGATGGCGTAGATGGTTTCCGTTTGGATGTGGCCGAACAAGTGCCATTGGGCTTCTGGCGGGAGTATCGCAGGTTTGTGCGTGGCCTTAATCCGGAAGCGGTGCTGATTGGCGAAATCTGGTGGGAAAAATATCCGGATGTCATGACGGACCCTGCGCCATATTTGCAGGGCGATGTGTTCGATGGCGTGATGAACTATCGTTGGTATAAGAGCACCCGCGAGTTTATCGGTTACATTACCCCCGCCATGAGCGGTGCACAATATGCGCGTGAGTTGGAGGCCCTGAAAAAAGGCATTGCCGAACCCTTTCAAAAAGGCATGATGAACGTAACCGGAACCCACGATACCGAGCGTTTACAATCATCGTTATTTAACAAAGGACGGTATAAAGTAGGGGTTAATCCACGGGAGAATAAAGGCTTTAAAGTGGGGAAACCAGATCCGGTATCTGTGGAGCGACAAAAGATGTTATTGGTACAGCAGTTTACATACACGGGCGCTCCTCAAATTTTTTATGGGGACGAGGTGGGCATGTGGGGTGCGGATGATCCGGACAACCGTAAACCGATGCTGTGGGACGATATCGCCTTCCAGAACGAAAAATCCGTCCCATTTAAGGACATGACTCGCTCGGACGACGTGTTGACGCCTGATACGGGTTTATTGGCTTTTTATAAGAAATTAATTGCCATGCGCACCCGTTATGCAGATCTTTTTGTGGAGGCCCCCATGGAAGTAGTCTTTGCCCGCGACGGCTCGGATGTCGTGATCTATCGGCGTGCAATGCCCAATTCCAATAAAATGGCACTGATTTTTATTAACAAAGGAGCCGGATCTATTCCGATGAATGGCAACCTTGTTGGAGATATTCAACAGGCCATGAAGTTTATTAACCCACTCAATGAAGCAGAACAATATACCGTAACCCCCGAGCAGCCAAACATTTCGTTTTATCTGGGCGCTCGAAGTTATAAAGTATTGGTTTCGGGTGAATAACATTGGTTGAACCGATATACCGAGGTCGCTGCCTGTTGAGGAGCGGCCTCTTTGTCCTTCTGGATGTAGGTTTGGACAATACGACGCTGGTTCTCATCGGGCAGGCGCATAAACGAAACAACCACGGGTGCCCAATCCGAAGCATAACAAAACGAAGCGGTTAATTGCTCTTTGCCTACCTCAATCAGAAATTGCAATGGTTCTGCATATGGATTTCGTAACCGTAGGTCTTTGTGTCCGAAAGCGACCGCTGCATCCGCCCCCAACGGAGTAAACCGTTCTGCCTCGGTATAAAGGTCTTGCGAGTGGGCATGACGTTCCTCTATCTCAATATCGCAACATAACGCCAAGTGGTACAGAATGCCAGCCAATTGGCACAGTCCGCCGCCGTCATCGAGAACTGGCCGACCTTCCACCAATGAACGGGAGGGCAAAAACCCCCGTTGTTGCGAAGGACGTCCCACTAAATGCCAAAAAGAGAAGACCTCGCCTGGCGCAACAACCAAGCCATTTATACAAGCAGCGCCTTTATAAATATTGTGGTGCTTTGCCTCAAAACTTTCGGTTCGACGGATTTGCTGCTGGAGGACATGACGGACGGGCCACCGAGGAGGGACACATTTTTTGCTTAGTGTTATTCCGGAAGCAAAATCCTGAAGCCTACGCTGTGCATACCGAAGCCTGCCAGACAAACGACGTTTAAGTGAGGTCATTTTTTTAGAATTAAAAGTATGCCCCAAAGTCGAAGCGAATACCTTTTTCGAAGCAAAGCATGTACCGGTAAAGGGCCAGTAAATATAAGGGGCGCAACGAAAAGATCGAAACGCCCTACAGTCTTTGTTCGTTCTAACGGAGACTGCTTATCACTACCACGTGAGCAGTTTTATTTCTTCCGCTTTCAAGCCACGTTCGTTTTCTACCACCGTAAACTCAAAAATATGGCGACTACTCGGCAATTGATATTGCACGGAGGTATTGTATAATTCTGAAAAATGGAAAAAGGCACTCTCGAAAAAGTCCGGATTGCGAACATCATTTAAATAGAGCGAGTGGGGAATCTGCTTGAGAAAGGTCATCGAGCCAATGCCTTTGTCGGGATTATAGCGGCTACACCAGCCCCGAACCCGTGTTCCAGATGCCCCCCAGTTATCGCGTTCCAGAATATTGGCCATCGGAAGCAAGTTGGGAATGATATATCCGGACGTGAAGTAGTCGGCCTCTGTACGAAGTTGATTGGAAATGTTTTCGAAGGCCAATACCTCTACCCGAACGCCCTTGTTCTGTAGTGCCTCCACCAGTCGGACAAAATCACCATCTCCAGTGGCCAATAAAACACGGTCTAAATAATCGGACTGTAACATCATGTCCACCACCATGTCTATATCGGCATTGGCCTTTGTATAGGTATTTCCTTCATCGTCTTTGTACCGAATGACATCTTTAATCACCACCTTGTATCCAAGTGCCCGAAGCGCATCATGGAAAGACAACGCCTTGTTCCGGTACATCAGATCCTCTAAAGAACGTTCACGATCAAAAGACACATAAGCGTTCATGCGGACAGGCTCCGAACCATCCCGGCAGGCGTAATCCCGAAGGACGTCATACTGCATTTTAAAGCCACCATTGTAATACAAGTTGCTACTGTCCACATAAATTCCGACTTTGTTGCCTGATCTTGGGTTGTTCATATGATTTAATCACTCCTTAATAAACACGATAATGCGTCTATAATGGTTAAAAAGAAAAAAGTCAAACGGTTAATAAGGTTCTTTGATGAGGTTTTTTTTGGCTATTTCCCACCATTTTGGATAGGGAAAAGTACTCGGCATATGCAGAGCAAAGTTAAAAATAACAACAATATAGCGTGTAGTAGCCGTGGGTAAGGCGTTGGTAGCAAGATAAAGTTTTGCCAAAAACAAAAAAGAACGGCGAAGGATACGAAATAATGCAGTACGAATGAAAGTGCTTGCTTTAAAATAAATTGAAAAACGTTTAGGAGCGTTCAAGATTTACCGTTCAAGAATCGTTTCTTTACCAAGTAAACTTCATTGTAACCGTCAAAAATCCGATAATCTACTTCATCCATAAGCTTGTTCATCAGGAAAACGCCCCAACCTCCCCCTTTTCGCGCATTGATCGAGGCACGGAGGTCTTGTGGATGGTGGTACTGTTCCCGCTGAAACGGAATGCCACGGTGGCGCAGACTGATCCGGAAGGCCAGTACATCCACTACGACCACTACTTCGATGGCTTCGGTGTTTTTTCGTTGATAGGCGTGGTCAATGATATTGGTACAAGCTTCATCTACGGCCAATTTGATGTGTTCGATCGCAAATTCGGGAAAACCAGCTATGTTTGCGTGGGCTTCGATAAAACGACGCACGTCTGCCAAGTAGCGTTTATCGCTCGGCACTCGGAGGCTATATTGCATCGTTTGTTGTATCATAAGAGTGTCGCTAAAGACAGCGAACTTTAAAAATGACATTGGTTAATGGCGCAATTCTCCGGCCATAAATTTAGCTTCAGCTTCTTCCAAGGTTGGCAATACATCAAATAAATGTGGGAAGCCTAACAGATCGAAGGTGTCATATACCTGTGGTTGTAGGGCCACAATTTTGATGTCGCCACCGCTTTCTCGTACTTCTTCGACAAAGGCCATAAATACACCAAGACCAGCACTGGAGATATAACGCAGGTTTGCGCCATTGATCACCAAAGCAAACTTGCCATTGCTTAAACTGGTCTGGATGGCCACTTCTAAGTCTTGTGCCGTGTGTGCGTCTAATTCGCCATTCAAATCCAAGATTTGGGCGGCGGGCGTGGTTCTAAACGTAACCGAAAAACTACTCATGAGGATGAAGGGTAAATGGAGGTTTCGGATATACGGACATTTTTCAAGAAGGTTACATATGTGTCCGCACAGATTGCCCATGCCATTTCAGTACAATCAAGGTGAGGTCATCAAAGTACCGGAGGTCTCCTGTAAACTGGTTTAAATCTGCCAGGAGGGCGGCATGGATCCCCGCAGCATCTTCTTGCCGACACTTCTTGAGGGCTTCTGTTAATCGTTCATAGCCATAAGGCTCTCCCATTGCGTTACGGCTTTCAATAACGCCATCGGTATATAAAACAAAGACATCACCGGGTCTTAGCGGGAGGGTAATGGGAATAAATGTTTTTGCGAGAACCTTCGAATTGGTCAGTCCCAGCCCCAATCCACCTTCCCGTAGTTGCCTCACTTGGCCGTGAAGATCTATGTGAATGGCTGGTGAATGTCCTGCCCTAAGCATGGTTAAGGTTTCCGTATCTGCATCCAATAACCCTGCAATGGCCGTAATAAAAATATTTTTTTCTTTTTGTACCGAGAGTGCTTCATTGGCTTTCAACAAGAGCGTTCGCGGGTCTGCATCGGATCGGGCGAGGGCATGATACGTTCCTTTGAGTGCGGCCATATAAAAGGCAGCCGAGGTCCCTTTACCAGAGACATCGCCGATAATAAAGCTATAACGGTTTGCATCTGCCTGTACAAAATCAAAATAGTCGCCTCCCACTTCATGTGCAAACTCATACGAGGCAAACAAGGAGGCGCCCGGGATTTCCGGGAGTTTGTCGGGGAGCAAGCGTTTTTGGACTTCGCGTGCAATCGCCAACTCACGCCCCAGCCGTTCTTTCTCGATGCGTTCTTCGAATAGGCGTGCATTGTCTATAGCGAGCGCCACCTGATCGGCAAAAGCGCCTAAACTCTTTGCATCGTCCTCGTCGAATCCATCGGCCAAGGTTTTGCCAACAAATAATGCGCCGATTACTTCGTTTCGGGTAATAAGGGGCATCATGGCCAAACTACCAATCTCGTAACCGGGTGTATGAATGCGATGGTCGCGCACGGCGTGGTTGAGAATCAGCGGTTCACGGCGGGTTTGAAGTTCTGCATAAAACGCATCTAAGTCTATCCACCGTGTCAACTGTGATTCAGCAATACCCGTCATCGCAGCCACTTTTGGACGAAGCGTACCTGTTCGGGCATCCGAGAGGGCGAGCCATGCTATTTGTTCTTCTCCCACAAACTGTCGGACGGACTCTAAAACGAGTTTGGGCAGATGCTGGGCATCAAAAACTTGGCCGACCATTTGCGTAAGGGCACGCATTGCGGCCAAGTCGTCGGTCTTGCGTTGAAAATCGCCTGAAGTGGGAAGATGGAAAATAAGAGAAAGCAATGTGGTAACACTGTACAAAATCCCCAGAACCAAGGTCAAGGTAAGCGTTAAGTTGAGTGCAAAACTATATTGTGCTACAAAGGGATCCGCTTCCCAGATAATAAAGTTCCATTTGCGCATGGGTACGGCCTCGCTAAAGGCGGCAAAAAGAACCAGTAACATAACCAAACTTACGGCAAGCCCAATTATTTTTTGTCGAAACGGCAGATAGGCAACCCACGAAAGGCGGAAGACATTGATAATAATGGTTGCACCTGCAAATACGATGGCAAACTCCACCACATAAGGGATAGGAATCATCTTCTCTAAAACCACGGCACCAAAGGTACCAACCAAACTCCAGAGCAACATATACCAGTTTCGGACGGTAACAGCGGTGCGCTTAAACAATACCAATTCGCGTAATTGTACCAATAAGAAGGCCCCGCCTGCACCCTGTAGAAACGCCATACCACAAATCACCAAAACGCCTGGAATGGTTCGGTCTGGAATTTTGTGGGTAAAAAACCACATGCCCTTTTCGTAGTGTAGCCCAAAAAGACCGCTCAGAAATACAATACCCAGCATCACCAACGACAGAGACCAAAGCGCACGAATGGGACCCAGTTTGCGTTGCTGAAAATGATCTGCCAGCAGTTGATATACCAATCCAAACGTGGCAGCAACGGCCAATTCGGCCAATACTTCGCGCCACCGTACATTCCATCCACCCCAGACTTCAAGATGAATATGATACACAACCGTACAGGCAAACAATATACCCGCTGAAAGGCCAAGTATGATTTGTTGTGTACGGAGGCTTAGAGATCGAAAACCCATGGGGTGATAACGCGATATTTGGCGAAGTAAAAACGAACATACCGCAAAGTAGAACTTTTTGTTGCGATACAACGATCTTAACCAAGTTTTTTTGCCTCGGTGCGATCCACATGTTGTACCTTTCTGGTTATGATGCAAACCGAAGACCATATTAAGGCTCAACTAATGGATGCTGCGGACTTAGACCGGACGTTGTCGCGGATGGCTCGTGAAGTGACTGAAGTATTTGAGCCTAGCACACTCTCCGCATCTAATCTGGCATTGGTGGGGATGCAGACCCGTGGGGTATATTTGGCCCGACGATTGCACCGTAAAATTCGGGAGGCAGAAAACACTTCGGTTAATTTGGGTATTCTTGACCCCACCCTCTACCGCGACGACGTGCGGAAACGCCTCCACCAACCACTGGTACGGCGTACCGAGATTTTATTTGATGTTAATGATGCGCATATTGTATTGGTGGACGATGTACTGTTCACCGGACGTACAGTGCGTGCGGCGTTAGACGCCCTGCTCGACCTGGGCCGCCCGTCAACCATTCGGCTTTTGGTACTGGTAGATCGGGGATTGCGCGAGTTACCCCTTCAGGCAGATATTGTGGGGCGTTTTGTTCCAACAACCCTCGGAGAAGAAGTGCGGGTGAAACTACAAGAATATGACAAAGAAGAGGGGGTTTGGTTGGTTGATGTCCCCACACACAAACGCAAAAGCGGAAACAATCCTGATTTTGGCCAACGAGTACACAAGCATTGATGACACAACCGCTTACCACGCTCCACCATCGGCACCTATTGGGCTTGGCCACATACAGTCCGGAAGAAATTGCCCTGATTCTTTCTACGGCACGAGCGTTTCGGGAGGTGCTCCGGCGCCAGATTCCCCGTGTCCCGTCTCTGCGCGGCCTAACGGTGGTAAATCTTTTTTTTGAACCTTCCACCCGCACCCGCATCTCGTTTGAGTTGGCAGAGAAACGACTCTCTGCGGATACCGTGAATTTTGCCTCCTCAGGCTCGTCGGTTTCAAAAGGGGAAACCCTCAAAGACACAGCACGGAACATAGAGGCCATGAAGGTGGATATTGCGGTTATCCGTCATAGGTCTCCTGGAGCGGCGTATTTTTTGACGCAGTGTATAGATGCCGTGGTACTTAATGCTGGTGACGGTGCACATGAACATCCCACACAGGCCTTGTTAGACCTCCTTACAATTTCTGACATTTCGCCCCGTTTGGAAGGCTTAAATGTATCCATCATTGGCGACATCATGCACAGCCGTGTGGCACGCTCCAACCTGTATGGCCTGACGAAAATGGGGGTTAATGTTACGCTCTGTGGTCCCAAAACCATGATGCCATTTGGCGTTTCACAATTTGGTTGCCGTGTTACGCACCGTCTGGAGGAAGCTCTCGAAGGGTGTGACGTTGCTATGGCGCTCCGCATCCAGTTGGAGCGACAAGACACGAGCCTTTACCCCAGTTTGCGTGAATACCATAACCAGTTTGGTATTAAGCGGGAACACTTGGATCGGTATCCCGACTTGCGGATCATGCATCCGGGGCCTGTAAATCGGGGAGTGGAATTGGCCAGCGAAGTAGTGGATCATGAGCGGGCCGTTATATTGGATCAGGTAACAAATGGGGTCGCTACCCGAATGGCCTGTCTGTATTTGCTCGCGGGAGGACAAAATCCGGCTTCTCTTGCGGAAACCGGATGATCGGAACCAAGCCCATGGTGTTCGATATTCTTTATGGAAATTGCCATAAATCTGACACCATTTCTCTTACAGCATTGGCGTAAAAGTGAAACAGCTCTGTGACAACTTGCGGGTTTCGGCCTCGTTAAATTGGGTGTAGCAATACAAGATATTCCACTTTAAATAATACTGTTATGAAAACCAAAATCTTTACGTACACCCTCAGCGTCTTTGCTTTTGTACTTACCCTTTTACCCAATTTTGTCACCGCACAAAATCCTCGTCAGGAAATGCGACCAGATCGTGCAGCCCTCTCGTGGCGTTTAGCCGCCGATTTACAGTCCACCCTTACCAAAGAGCAGAAAGTCCAACTTTTTGAACGCATGGAACGCGTCAAAGGACACCATAAAGACGCGATCGGCTCTGGAGGCCCTTTGATGGGGGCGCGTCAAGCAGGTCGTGGTGCGGGTATCACCCCGCTAGGGCCGGTCGGTAATGTATTAACCCAAGAACAAAAACAAGCCTTGATGCAAAAATACCATGCCGAAATGCCAGGTAACCAAATGCGGGAAGCGCATCAGCGGGCAATGGCCGAAGCCCTCAATCTTACAGCCCGCCAGCAAGAACAATTGGCAGCGCTTAGGGCCGAAACCCAAAATAAAATGCAGGCACTGCGGGAGAATGCCAAGTCCGGCAATCGTCCTGCCAACCGTACAGCAATGCAACAAATTATGGAAGAAGCCGAAGCCGCCCATGCACGCATTCTAACGCCGCAACAACTCGAAACGGTCAAAATTCATCGTGCAATGGTTGCGGGAAAAAAGATGAACCGCGATGCCGCACCAAACCAACGTATGCGGAAAGCAGGAATGCGGCAGGAGCGTTCAGGATTTATGCAAAACCGTGGCCGCGGTTTTAGGGGAATGAGAGGCCGTTTTTAAGCCATTCTCCAGATAGATAGGCATCCACCCAAAAGCCGCCAGAATCAATCCTGCGGCTTTTTTGTATATTATAGTGGCTCCACCCTGTTTTTTATCCAAAATGGTAAAGAGTAAAACCCAAACAATTTTTCTAACGTCACCCAAAAGCTAAACATGATACCCCAGATGAAAAAAATGAAGCCTTATGTTTATGCCATCGCCCGTTTTTCGCTGGGCATGATGATGATGCTCCATGGTTGGCCCAAAATATCTGGCGGGATAGAAAAATGGAACTCGTTAGGTGCCGCAATGGAAAACTTTGGAATCTACTTTTTTCCGGTTTTCTGGGGGTTTATGGGAGCAATTGCCGAATTTCTGGGAGGAATACTGGTGGCTGTGGGGCTTGGAACGCGGATTGCTGCCGCATTTGTGGTCATGACCATGATGGTGGCTGCAATGGCACACCTTGGAAAAGGAGAACCCTTCATGGAAGCCGCCCATGCCATTGAAACTGGTTTGGGATTTTTATTGATTTTATGTATAGGCGGGGGGGCTTATAGTTTAGATCGGATGTTCTTTACCTCTCGCACCGATCAACCTGCCGATGATTGACCGTTTCAACATGCTCCGTTTATCTATTCTACTTATGGTGTTGACACTGCCCGCGTGTCATGCACAAACTCCTTGGCGTTCGAAACGAAATGTCCCCTTGGTGCAGGATAACCCCGATGTACCGTTTCGTGATGGCGGAAAAACGACCATGCCTCGTTCACAACAAGCAACACTCATTCGCCAAGACCCGCTTTGGCGAAGGGCGATTGGGTTGCATTATGATGCCTTTGTAATGGACGGACACATAGACGTCCCCACCCTGATGGTATCGGATCCCAATTATCAATTTCGCAGGCGTCATAAAACACCGCCGCATGTGGACTTACCGCGTATGGTGGAAGGGGGGTTGGATGCTGCTTTTTTCTCGATTTATGTGGGATCGGAATATCCAGAGGGCCGAGAATCCATCAACAGGGCGAAGGAAGAGATTTTTTATCTACGGCGGCAATTAGAGGGGCTTGAAGACTCTGTACGTATCGTTACTTCTGCCGCTGACCTCCGAAATGTCACAAGCACAGGTAAAAAGGCAATCCTATTGGGCATTGAAGGGGGGCACGCCATCGCAAATGCCGACTTCGAGGTACTTCGCCACTTCCATAATGAAGGTGTTCGATACATTACCCTGAGCCATGTAAATACAAACTCTTTTGCCGACGCTTCACAATCACCACCGAAATGGGGTGGACTCAATGAAGCCGGACGAAATCTGGTACAGGAAATGAACCGACTCGGTATTTTGGTGGACCTCTCGCATGTGGCAGATTCTACGTTCTGGGATGCACTTGCGGTCTCCAAATCCCCCATGATTGCCTCGCATTCTTCTGCTCGGGCGCTGACCGAGAATGTACGCAACATGACCGACGACATGATTCGGGCCTTGGGCCAACGGGGGGGAGTGGTGATGGTGAACTTTATGGAAAGTGTGGTGAACCGCCAAATGACCAAAGCCGTGATGGAGGAGGTCTATGAACGGCTCCGAAACGACTATAACAATAATTATTACATGATGTGGCAAGTGATTTCGATGGTGCAGCGCGAAAAGGGTTTACGACCAGGCAACTTAGATGATGTAATTGCACACATTATCCATATCGCCCGCATTGCCGGAGTGGATCACGTGGGTTTAGGGTCCGACTTTGACGGGGCTACCATGCCGGATGGACTCGAAGATGTCACAAAACTGCCCTATATCACTTATAAACTCCTTAAAGCGGGGTTTTCTGAAGTGGAGGTCCGAAAAATTTTGGGTGGGAATAGCCTTCGTGTTTTAGCCGAAGCAGAGCGCATTGCTGCATCTCTGAAAGGGGCGCCATGAATTGTTATTCCGTTGCAAAAACAGATAAGATATGCAGAAAGGAATGTAACCTAACGCAATAAAGTAATGAAAAATAAATCAATACTCTTTTTAAAAAAGCTAACCTATTTAACGTCTTGTTTGACATTAACTTATTTGTTTATTTTGATGTTTCCAGGTTTTATTTTTGCATATTCAGTAACTTACAAACAAGTCTCGGTTTATTCTGACCGTAAAATAGACAAGAATATTTATGCAGTCGTTGAAGATGCTTTAACCAGGATTAAAAGATCTGAATTATATAATAATGAAATCCATTTTGATATCTATATCTGTAACGACCTTTGGAGGTTAGGCTTTTTTACACAAGGAAATACCTTAGCAGGAGGGATTGCACAATACAATTTTACACGTGATATTTTCATAAGAACAAGTAATATTAGAGAGAACAAAATAATTCCTCCGGATGAATGGTATTCTGCTAATAAACCCTTTTCATTTCAGGACAGACCCCTTTCCTATTACTTTGCACATGAAATGACACATATCTTGCAATCAAGATATACAGGTAGGGGGAGTTGGAGATATCCCGCATGGCTCACTGAAGGCTATGCCGACTACATCGGAAAGGGAGGAAATTTTGATTTTGATCAAAACCTACACTTATGGCATAAGGATGCGCCAGAACTTGACCCTTCTAAAGGTTTATACAGGTTATATCATTTAAAAATTTCATATCTATTAGATAAACAAAAAAAGTCAATAAAAGACCTTTATAAACGTATTCCTAATGACGATGTGCTTACCCGAAAAATATGGTCATTGAAACCAAATCAATAATTTTTTAAAAAATAGTGTTTATAGTTAAAAATGTACACGCAGAAACTCTTACAACTAAAACGTGAAGATGACAACCTCCGGCAAAAATTGCTCAATGAAGGCGTGCTTTTTCAGGGATACCATACAGAAATGGAGGCATTACATAACCGTAATGGTGCTGTTTTAGAAGAAATCATAGACCAAATCGGGTACCCCTCTTCCGAAAAAGTGGGAGAGGATGCAAGCGAGGCTGCCTGGCTAATTCTCCAACACGCCATTGCCAATCCAAGATTAATGAGAAAAGGAGCTGCTTTGTTGGCACAAGTGGTACAAGAAGGCCGTGAAAGTCCGGTTAAACTGGCCTATATCACCGATCGGATTGCTGTTTTTGAAGGGAGGCCCCAGCCTTATGGAACCCAGTTCGATTGGGATGAGCATGGAGAACTGTCACCATCTCCCTATGACACCTTAGAGGCCGTTAACCAACGGCGGGCCGCCATTGGACTGTGTGCGCTTGAAGAGCAGACAGTCCTTATGCGTGAAAGGGCCAAGGCTGAACACCAAATCCCCCCAAAAAACCGCGCGGAACGTCTGGCAACCTATGAGAGGTGGCGAAAATGTGTGGGATGGGAGCCCTCGCGACCTGATGATCTTGTTCCTGATGGTCCGCCTGAGTCTATGTAACGTATGCTCCATGATGATACTTCTATGTTGTTTGCCCTATCGGCTGTATGTGTCGCATTACACAGAAAAAAATATTTATTACCTACTTAATTTATCACAATACGGATCTTGAGATATTTTTTATAGCTATGTTGGATTTTTTTGCGGCAACTTGGGGCAATATTTTGTATGTTATATCCCAATATTACCAAATTTTGACATGGAGCATCCTGAAATGGCATTGTTCAAACCAGTATGCTTCTCGTGGTTGTGTTGTTGGGAGACGTTGGCGAATAGGCCAGATTTCTACCTTCATCCACATATTCTGAGCAAGTATGTTGCGAAATATGTTCACATCTTGGATAACATGCGCGACGATGATGTTTTTCGCTGCCTGTACTCCAACGGAATCTACTCCTTCCACCGATGGTTCAGTAACGCTTTATGCGGTTACTACTGGCGCCGACAGTACCTTTGCTGCTGAGCCATTGATGGAACCCATTGTCGTTCTTAAAGGGGGGAACTTTGAAAAGCCTATCCCTAATTTACCGGAAAACAGCACCACAGAGGCATTTGATCAGGCACTTAACAAAGCCATAAGCCGTTTTTTTCCGGCTAATGGTAAGTTTAGTTTGTACATAGGTGGGGTCCTAAGTGGAAAAGTACAAATAACCGCCAACAACGAGGGTGAAGGTGGTGATTCTGCTGGATTGGCAAATCCGGTAAAAATCATTACCAATGCGTTAAACGCCGAGCGCTTTGCCATTGCCGCAAACTCGGAGCAGTTTAATGCCCCGGGACGAAAGACGCGCAAACTAACATCGCAAGAAGAACAGGCAATTTTACCCTTAGCCAGATCGGCATTTAGCGAAAATGGTGTAAGTCCGGCCCTATTGGACAGTATCCAAACCCAAGCCATTCGGGTGTATGATCTGAATGGAAAAGGTGTGGAAACCGTTATCGGTGATTTTATAATTGAACATCGGTCTTCTTCCGTCGAAGGGGAAGCAACCATTAGCCGAGAACTGCTCTTTGTCATCGCCGAAAAGGTACAAGGCAACTTTGTGATGCGCGTTTCAGCTTTTGGCAGTAGTGGAGAATTTGCCACCGAGGACTCCCAGATGATAGACCTGATCGATGTATTGGATGTGGATGGAGACGGAGTATTCGAGGTGATCGCACGGCGGAATATGGCCGAGTCTTACGACTTCGCAATCTATAAAAAGCAGGGGAACGACTGGCGTGTGGCCTATCAAGGAGGAGGTGGAGGTGTCGCGAATTGAGACATTTCCGTTGTATATACCTCTTCTATTTGTAGCCAGATTCTAACGACTCAGGGTTCCATCTGAATACAAGCTTGGGAGGTCTGTTCCTGTTACTATACCTCGATTTAGGTACAAGTCAGGACTACTTTGCCAAAGTTTTTTCGGTCTTCGATGTATTGATGCGCTTCGGCAATGTCGGCTAATGGGAAGGTGCGATCTACATGAGGGGCCAACCAACCTTCTTCAACGCCTTTCATCAGGGCATGGCCCCACGCGGCTACTTTGGTTTG
The DNA here is from genome assembly GCA_016788705.1 of Bacteroidetes Order II. bacterium. Classification (NCBI taxonomy): domain Bacteria; kingdom Pseudomonadati; phylum Bacteroidota; order unclassified Bacteroidota Order II.; species Bacteroidota Order II. bacterium. Next base: position 43,109 of record JAEUSQ010000030.1, on the reverse strand, counting down.
TTCGCCCCACAAATGACCCATATTTACCCCAAAAGCGCCCCTATTTTCCAGCAAAGACAATGGTGACCATAAAGGTGCTTTCAGTAGAACGGGGATAAAACGTAGCATTCCGGGCAAGCGAGACGCTGTGACTTCTGAGACACCGAACATACCAAGACGTCCTGTGGGTCTTAGAAGTTGGTAGTTTTTCTTCCAATAAGAACCGCCAATCGGGTCTAAAATTAGTTCAAATCCTTTCCCATTTGTAAGACTACTCACTACTTGGGGCCAATTGGCGTTGCGATAATCCACAGCATGGTGCAATCCAATAGCTTTTAGGCGTTCATGTTTGGCCGGACTTGCCGTTCCAATCATTGTTGCGCCTATTTTTTTGCCAATTTGTATCGCTGCCATACCCACCCCCCCTCCGGCATTGTGGATCAATACGGTTTCATCTGCAGAAAGACTCCCCATAACCACCATCAATTGCCAGGCCGTAAGGTAATTAACTGGAATGGCGGCAGCCTGTTCAAATCCTATTTCCTTGGACTTCGGAAAAATCGCGGACTCTGGTACGCACACCTTGGTTGCATTCCCCCGAAATCGGGTGAGGGCAATCACCTCTTTTCCCAACAAATCGTCTGATATCCCTTCCCCAATGGCATCCACGACACCACTGACTTCGTATCCTACCACAATGGGTAATGGCTTGGGGGCATCGGGGTATAACCCTTTCCGGGCCAGAATGTCTGCAAAGTTCACCCCACTTGCCCGCACAGCTACCCGAACTTCCCTTTTTCCGGGCATAGGATCGGGTACTTCTTCGATCCTAAATACTTTGGGGCTTCCAAATTGTGGGATACAGGCTTGAATCATTGGGAGTGATGGTCTATTGAAGAGGGTGCGCCCTGCTTTTTGGGGCAGAATCATTTGTAAGATACAAAAGATCGGGTTAATTCGTTTAGCCGTTTTCGGTCTTATTGGCTATAAATCGCCTTTTCTGCATGTTCTTTAGGCTTCACAACGGGCTACTTACAACCCTAACGGATCGAGCCAGAAACAGATAATGGTTTGGCGATGAACAGGGAACGTTGGTGCGTATTTAAGGGATTAGTTCAAAGAAAAAATATGCCAAGACGTTCCCATTCACTTGGATTTCCACCTTGTGCGTACCGGAGAAAAGCGGGCGTGTGGTCATGTTTCGTCGGAGTGGGTGTCTTTTTTCGACATGAATGGTTTCGCCAGCAGACAGGTTTATGGTACGTAGCTTAAAGATTTTCTTGTTGGCCCGCTGCCCTAATTTGCTTTGAAAGTATAAAACATAATCTACCACCAAGTTTTTGCTTTCCTCTGTTGTCAGACAAAAGGAAAACCACAGGGCTTCACCCATTCTTACCTCAAGGCTGTGCTGCACCGACGTTAGTGTGATCCCGCGATGGTCTCCATAACCCAATAATGCCAATGCGGCCGGTAATCCCGTTTTCACCAAGGTCCGCAAGGCATGTTTTTGCAAAAAAGCCATCTCGGTGGCTGTCTGGCCGCCTTGTTCGGTCCATACAGAAAGCCGTTGGAGCACGATTTCGGGGTGGGTTTTGGAGAGATCGTTCAGATGATTGGCTACACTACGGGTGACGTAGCGGGTTGGGTCGGTATAAAGGCGATCGAGGATTGGGAGGGCTTTTTCGGGGGATGAAATGAGTTTTTGGGACCACGGCAGTTTGGGGCGGCTGCCCTCGCTGCACAAGCGGCGGACGTGATAGTTCGGGTCTTGCGTCCACTCGAGCAAGGTGGAGAATGCTTCTTCGGGGAAGGCATTGATGAAATAACGGATGGCATCTTCGGCAGAGAAACGTTTGGTGATTTCACGCAATGCAGCCATCGAAAAAGCCAGATGTTCTTGGGTACATCCATAATGTGCGACAAAATCCCCAAACGGAGCATGGATAAAGTCGCCAAAATCATCGTCTGTCCTCCACTCGTCTAAAGGCGCTGGAAGGGCCTCCAAGAGAATGGCTACGGCCTGACGATAATCGCTTGGTAAATAGGTGTGCAGACAAGTTCGTATGTGTACAATCCGTTGCTTAAGTTCCAAAACAGGAAAAGAAGCCACCACATCAGCTATAAAATCGGCGGATTGAAAGCCGGGGAATACACGGGCAAGCTGTTGGGCCAACTGGGCCACTTTGTCGGGATTGAACAGATGATCTTTAAGCGAGAACTTTTCTTCCATATAGCAACATGAACAATACGGTGAATGAAGGATTTTGACCCGTCCTTGCGAGCAGAATTCATCTGCCACCGTTAAGGTAAGGCCCAAGACGTCTCGGTTTTAGAAAATTCTCATCTGTTCGTGCATTAAAACGAACCTAAATATCCTTCTCTGATCACGCACCTGGCAGATGCTCATGTCTTAACCACAAAGCCACGAACGGTTTAGGGCCAGGTTACTTTTGCGCTTCAGGAGTTTAAACGAATACCGCTTCCCATTAAAGAAGTAATACCCGTTTACCGAAGTGGGAACTGCTGAAACAGCATCATCTAAACCGTTTACCACTATATAATCGTTCATTTTTTTTCCAGAAACCGAGATATGGTCAAAACGGATATTGCCCGTTGCATCAGGGCTATCAGAAGCAGGTAGAAACTTGGACGTTTTTTTGGTTTTTTGATCTGTTGTCTTGATTTCACTGGCGCCCATGTACCCATGTGCAAATGTGAGCAGAAGGGTAATATTTTGGGTTTTACCCGTATAAAAAACCTGATCGTAGACTTTTTGGGCTTGAACTGAAGAAAGTCCCAGAAGGACCACAAAAGCCAAAAAGAAAAGCTGTTTTTTCATTATATTGGTCAGAATGGATTAAAATGAATGATTTACATGAGGGCATCGCGGTGCGCCTAATAAATTAGGTATGAAACTCCTACGGAGCAATGGCATACCGGAAAATCATCCATAAGATTTTATAACTGGCCTTTATCGTGCCCGAAACGGTTCCAGTGATTTTAGAAACCCCAATCCGTTTTCGATAGGAAGTGGGGATTTCGGCGCATCGGAACTTTTGCTGTAAGGCTTTGATTTGCATCTCGATCGTCCAACCATAGGTTTTGTCTTGCATCTGGAGGGTCAGGAGTGCGGGGTATCTAATTGCTCGGAACGGCCCCAAATCGGTAAATTCTCCTTTCCATAACAACCTCATCAGAGAACAAGCCAGCCAATTACCAAAGAGGGCTTGAGGGAGCATAGCCCCTTTCTCGCGCTTTCCGAGGGTGCGCGAGCCGATGACCAAATCCGCTTTATCTGCTAAAATAGGGGCGACAAGTTGATCCATTTCGTTGGGAAAATCGCTGTAATCTCCGTCCAAAAAAACGATGATGTCGGGCTTTTGTTTGGCTGCATAGGCCAGTCCAGCCAAACAGGCATAGCCATAGCCACGCCGCGTTTCGGTCAGCACGGTGGCTCCAGCGGCGCGTGCATTTTTCTCGGTTTCATCGGTGGAAGCATTGTTAACCACCACCACTTCGTCCACCAATCCATCAGGGATATCACCGATGACCTGTGAAATGCTTTCGGCTTCGTTAAAAGCCGGAATGATGACCAAAATCCTTGCTTGCTGCATAGAGGTTATTCCAGTACCAGAATTTTCCCTCGGGAAGTGCCTTCGCCAGAAGAAACCGTGTAGAAGTATGGCCCGTTTGCAACCTGAACACCTCGGTTGTCACGACCATCCCAGAGTTCTTCACGGCTGCCTTGGTTGCGGGCCTCCCCGGATACAAGGGTTCGGACAAGGTTCATCCCAAAATCAAAAATACGTATTGTAACAGATTCGGCCTTGATTAAGTCGTACCGAATCCGAATAACTTGATCGGTTGAGGGCGAAAAGGGATTCGGATAAGCATAGGTTTCTACCTTGGGGATTTCGTTGGCGGGGGTTGCTGGATTGACGGGGATTTCGGTTCGGAAGAGTTTCCAGGTTTTGCCTTTGTCTAAACTCCGTAGCAATCCGTCTTGCATCCCCACCCAAAGCGCTTCGTTGACGATGGAAACAGCATAAATTTTGGCATTTGGCCGGATGTAGCGGTCGGGCTGGGTGGTATCTCGAAAGTCTCTGACAGAAAGCCACGAGCGGCCATTGTCATGAGAAATAAACAAACCGTTATCGCCAGCGGCATAAATGGAATTGCCTTCAAAGGCAAAGTCATAAATTTTTTCGCCATGTAGCATTTGCTCAAAGGTTTGGCCACCATCTCGTGTAACGACCACGCCAAAGTTTTCTTTTTGTTCGGCTCTCCAACAGGCCACCCAAACCGGATTGCGGCCTGTGGTGGGTTGCTCCTCTATGGATGTAATCCAATTACCAACAAGGCCATTGGCACCACCGTTATACACAGATTTTGTCCATGCAAGGCCATCCATAGAGCGATTAAGCCCTCCCGAAGTGCCTGCCCAGATGGTTCCCATTTCATCCACCAAAACCGCGAAGCCTTTATGGTTTTCGTTTCCGGGACGGCTTTTTCCTCTGGGGACTGGTGTAAGATAGAAGTTTTGTGGCACGTTTGGGTTTGTCTCGGCTTGGGTATCGGGCGGGAGAATGGCACGTTGCCACGTGATGCCTTTGTCTTTGGAGACGCGAATACCACCCGCCCATCCAGCAGTCCATATCCATCCACGCCCAGAATCGTAGTCTATGTCGTAGGGCGGGCTTTGTACGGGCGTGGTTACGGGCAATGCCTTAATCACCGAAACACCATAGGTGAGCAATGAATCCTGCGGCGCATCCAGCGCTGGCAGGCGGAATTTCCATGTTTGCCCCCCGTCCTCACTAAAGGCAAAACCTTGCGAAACGGGTTCTACACTATCGGTGGTCTTCTGGCGTTGCGAATATCCTAAACCTACCCAAATTACTTGTCCTTCGGCATCTAAGGAATACACGCTACCACGCCCTTTTTGGATAGAATCCACTGGCGCCAATTTCCAAGTAGTTCCATTATCGTCGGTAAAGTTCAATTGTGACCCAACCCACAAACGACCGCCTTCGCCGTGTAAGTTTGAAACCGTATTACGGCTAATACCGCTAACGGTCGGAATTTGGGCATAGGAAATGCCTAAAGAAAACATGCCCAAGAGCATTAAAAAACAAATCTTTATGCGCATTATTTTGATGGATTAATCGGCTAAGAAAGAATGTACAGGACTTAGTTTATCACCTCGATGGACTTACGAATCACATTGCTCGTCAAGCCAGTCCGATCAAATGCCTGAAAGTCGAAGGTGTTTATGCCAAGAGCATTGCTGCTATTTACTTGAATGATGAGGGTAAATTTGCCATCGCCAGCGGTTTCGTCGCCGCTGAGTCCGGTTTTTTGTCCATCGTCCAAGAGCGGGAGTTCGGCACCACTTTGGGTTCTTAGCACCACCCGTTCGATATTCGAGAGGCCGTCTGGATCCGAGACGGTGGCCACAATCACGACCTTATTGGTGGCCTGTCCTGCGGTAGGACGTTTAATGGTGGCGGGCATCTCGATCGAGGCCAATACGGGCGGACTTCCGGCGGCGGCATAGGCAAAGGAGCCAAAAGCCATATTGCTGACAAGGCCGTCACGGTCTATGGCCTGCACGCGGATGCTATACACACCAACAGCTCCTTTGGCGATCAAGAGGTTAGCGGTGGCTGTATATTGACCAGCATTGCCCGTCAACGTCCCTTTTAGGATTGGCGTAACCGATTGTCCCGGGGCATAAATTCCATACGAAACCGCCTCTATGCCTGTGTTATCGGCATCGGTGACAGTGGTTTGTAGCACAAGGGGAATACGCACATTTTCGCCCTCAATCTGTGAAGCGGGTAATCCGGCCAGATTCACTGCTTGTGGCGAATACTGAAAATCGGACAATACTGGAGGTCTCCTACTGAGGGGATACGGACCAGAGGCTTCATCACAGGATGTGAGGAAAAAAGCGAATATAAAAACGGGAAAAAAACGAAAGCACTTCATGGTTTGCTACTATGATCGGCGTGGAGCCAATGCGATTTAGGAGATATCTTAAAATAGTAGCAATAAGGGCAGAATGGCGCGTGAAAATTGGTTTGGTTTGTTATAAACGGTGCATCGCAAATCATATAACGATGGTTCAAGGAAGTAAGTTCCCTATTCACGCGGATAATGACTGGTCATTTGCTGATGCGTAGATTGAAAGACAAATTGAGGAATGTTTATATAAATCATCATCACCCATAAAAAAGCTGTCTCGATGGGATTCAAGACAGCTTCTCAGGACATGATGGCTATAACAAGGCGTTAATTTTTTTGTCCGCCAGAGGAGGGACTTTCCTGTGTTTTGGGCTGTTCCAATTTGGGAGCCTCCCAAGTGTTATTGGCGCGATCCACATCGGCAAAGACCTCATCGGGATCTAACACCACCTTTACTACATTTTTATTTGAGAAAAAGCCTTTTTCAAACTTTAATTCATTGTTCCGCCAAATATCGGCAGGGATTTTCAGTTTTTCGGAAGAACCGTCGTCATAGGTAATCCCCAACTGTACTGGCATAACCATTTTGCCTTTGTTCTCGATGGTAACGCGCCAGTAATGTTGACCGCGTTTGTCATCGCCCACCAAATCCGCTGCTTTTTGTGATTTTACGTCGGTAATGGCCTGATCGTTTGCATGGGTCGTATAGAACCAGCCGCGCCAGAAGTAAGCAAGGTCCTCACCTGCGCCGTCCTCGATGGTACGGAAAAAGTCCCACGGCATGGGATGTTTAAAGGCCCATTTTTGTGAATACTCACGGAACGCCTCGTCGAATGCTTTTGGGCCAACGATGTGATCGCGCAGCATCACCAAAGCCGTGGCAGGTTTCGCATAGCCATTATTCCCAAAGTCCTTGTGGATCAGGTCGGAGTGCGTCATAATCGGCACTTGGTCGGCATCGCGCATATAGGGCACAATGTTTTTGGCAGGCCCGCGACGGCTGGGATAAACGCCTGTTTTGAACTGTTCGCCAAAAGGCGTCCCACCAAATCGTTTCGCATAGGCTTGCTCGGCGTAGTATTGCACAAACGAATTGACCCCTTCGTCCTGCCACGTCCATTTTCGTTCATCGGAGGCAATGATCATCGGAAACCAGTTATGCCCCACTTCGTGGATGGTGACCGAGATGAGGCCGCGTTCTTGTACTTCGCTAAATTTGCCCTCGGCATTCGGACGGCCAGCACAAAAGGCCAGCATGGGGTATTCCATTCCGCCAACGGTGGGAGGGCCGTTCACATTTACGGCTTTCGGGTATGGATATTTAAGCGACATGTCGCCATAGGTTTCCATGGTTTGCCAGATCGCACGGGTGGAGACCTTATCCCAAAGTGGCATGGATTCTTTTAGGTAGAGCGAGTGCAGGGCAATGGGTTTTTCGGTGGGGCTATATTGGTATCCGGCAGCATCCCAGACATAGACACGGGAGGCCACCCATGCAAAATCTCGGACGTTTTCGGCCTTATAGCGCCACGTGATGGTTCCGGAGGTTTTGGGTCGGGAAGATGGTTTCCCCACTTCTTCGGGTTTGATAATAAAAACAGGGCTGTTCTTTACCAAGTCTGTTACCTGATAGGCCTGGGCCAAGCGGTTTCGTTGTTCGGCAGTCAAGGTTTCGGCTGCGTTTTGAAGAGCGCCAGTGGCATCCACAATTACGTTCCAAGGTACTGTAAGGCTTACATCGAAATTACCAAACTCCAGATAAAACTCGCCCCGTCCCAAAAATTGATCGGTTTGCCAGCCATTAACGTCATCATATACCGAGACCCGTGGATACCATTGTGCATTCACATAGTGCCAGCCGAATTTCGTTTTCTCCTTGGCACCGCGTCCATCGTCGGGGACAATATGATTCCAATCTACCTCAAAAACAACTGTTCCACCCGGCTGGAGTGGCTGCAATAACTGTACCTTCATAATGGTATTGTTAATACGGTAGTCCATATTTTGACGTTTCCCTGCGGCATCCACCACTTGCACACGGGTGATATTAAAACCACCGTCAAATGGATCCACATTCAGAAAACGCCTTGCAGCAGGTGGAATGGACGGAGGCAATGCGCCCGCCGTCTGATAGGTACGGCTATGCTCCTTAGACATCAGGTTTTGGTCCAATTGCATCCAAATATACCGTAACACATCCGGCGAATTGTTTCGGTATGTGATGCGTTCCTTGCCTGTAATCCGGTGGTTGAGGGTGTCTAACGAGGCCTCAATTTTATAATCTACCCGTTGTTGCCAGTATTTTGGGCCAGGGGACCCCGAGGCCGTGCGGTACTCGGTGGGGGTTGGCCAGTCGGAAAGCGGACGGAATTGCGAATTATTCAAACGGTTATCACCGGGATCAACCCAATATTGGGCATGGGTCTTGGGAGTAAAGACCCACAACAACCCTATGAGGAAGAGCGAAATGTGGATTTTGTTCATGTTTAAGTGGTTTTTAGAGAAATAAACACTTGCAAGACGCCCCAAGCTCCAAAGGGTTACAAATGACTGGCTTGCAGTGGAACGAATACAACGATATTTTTTATCGCTTTAGCCCGGCTAATATCTGAGCGGCGGTATCGGTGATGCGATCGGTATCGCGGGAGGAAAGCAGATGACCGTTTACAAGGAACGAAAACGCCAACTCTTCGCCGTCAGCGGTGGTTAGGTAGCCAGAAAGCCCACGGGTATTCGCAATGGTTCCTGTTTTGGCGCGCACATTTTTGAAAGCGGGGCCTGTTTTCATGCGGTTTCGGAGCGTGCCATCTTCTCCGGCAAGGGGCATAGAATCGCGGAAAACGACCCAATGAGGTGAATTACGCATAGCCGAAAGGACCGTCACCAATATTCGGGGGTTGGTGTAGTTGTATCGCGAAAGGCCGCTTCCATCGGCATACACATAGCTATTTACCGCAATACCCCAATCCGCCAGTTGTTGTTGAACAATGGTTTTACCTGCCTCAAAACTCCCCGTGCCCGTCCGGTGCCATCCTAAGGTATGGGTAAAGGTCTCGGCATAAAGGTTTTGGCTTACTTTCATCATTTCGCTGAGTAACTTGGTGAACGGTGGGGATTGCTCCGTTAGCACAACCGTAACCTCGGTAGGTTTAAGGGCATAGCCGGGAATGTCGTCACAATCGCGCACGACACCAGAGACGTTAATGCCTTCGGCCTCTAAGGTTTCCTTTAGCACCGTCATGAAAAACAAGGTAGGATTGGTAATGGTAACGGCGTCGGAGATGGTTCGACCACCAAGTACCACTTGGCCTTTTAGTACCATGTGGTTGGTGCCAAAAGCGCGTGAAACGGTTACCGTAGAGGTTCCATTGGGCACAACATTCAACTTGTTTTCTACTGTGTAATAATTGCTGGGTGTACTGGGCTGAACCTTCATGGCTTCTCCAGCGACGCGCGGAGGCGTAATTTCCAGATCTACATAGTTTTCATTTAATTGAAAAGCCCCAATTTCGGCAGAATAATAATATTCAAAGTCATCATAAGGCCATCCACTACCGTAGGGGTAATCTTCGAAGGCATTGTCATCGCCAATCAGATCGCCAGAAATTGCGCGTATGCCTCTTGCTTTTAATTCCTTGGCCCATTTTGTCAAGACCGCCCGATTATCGCCCCAAAAGCGGAAATTAAAAGAAGGGTCGCCACTCCCAAAGACCACCAAATCGCCCTTAAGGATGCCATTTGTAATGCTTCCCCGATGCCCAATGGTGGTCACATACCGAAAGTCTGGCCCTAACGTTTGTAAAGAAACGGCTCCCGTAATTATTTTTTCGTTGGAGGCAGGCATAAACATCTTGTCTGCATTTCGCTCGTACCAGACCTCGCCTGTTTTTAGCGATTTGACCAAAACACCCCAATGTGCGTGGGCAAACGCCGGATCATTGAACAACGAATCTATCGAGGCAATGACCCGTTTTTGTGGGGTTTTGGACTCGTTGTTTAGGCCCGGTCGGAGGCCCGTGCAGGCACTCATAAAGACCAAAAAAAAGAGAATAAGACGCTTCATAGGGCGGAAAGATTGAGGATAAACAAGGTTTTAACGTGGCACTTCCACTTTTTCGATCAAGGACTTTATCACCTGGTCGGGCGTACTGCCTTCCATTTCGCGCTCCGGCGAAAGTTGGATCCGGTGTCTTAGTACCGGATAGGCCACCGTTTGTACATCCTCCGGAGTCACAAAGTCGCGTCCACGAAGGGCTGCAAAGGCTTTCGAGCCAGTGAGCAATGCCAACGATGCGCGCGGCGATGCGCCAAGGTATAAAGAAGGATTGTTGCGGGTATTGGTGGTGATTTGGGCCATGTAGCGTAAGATTTTTTCCTCTACATGCAAAGACTGCACCACTGATTGGAGCTGTTGTACGGTGCTTCCAGAAAGTAGGGGAGTGAGAGACGCCACATTGTTGATACCATGTCGTGCATGAAAACCTGAAAGAATCTGTACTTCCTCTTCTGGTGTGGGGTAATCCACCAAAATCTTAAACAGGAAACGGTCTAATTGGGCTTCTGGTAGGCGGTATGTACCTTCGTGCTCCACTGGGTTTTGGGTGGCCAATACCATAAATGGTTGTTCCATTGGATAGGTAGTTCCATCCACGGTCACTTGTCGTTCTTCCATCACCTCAAAAAGTGCCGCTTGGGTTTTGGCGGGGGCACGGTTTATCTCGTCCACAAGCACCAAATTACCAAAAATAGGACCTCTCCGAAAGGTAAAAGCCAATGATTTGGGATCGAAAATGGCCGTTCCAAGAACATCGGACGGCAAGAGATCGGGCGTAAACTGGATCCGCGAAAACCCGACAGAGACCGTGTGGGAAAGCAGTTTGGCAGTCATGGTTTTGGCTACGCCAGGCACACCTTCTATCAAAACATGGCCATTGGCCAATAATGCAGCAATCAACATATCCACCATACCTGTTTGGCCAATGATGATTTTACCGATTTCATGTTTGATGTTTTCCACCGCCTCGCTTAGGGCAGTGAGGTCTGTGCGATTGGCATAGGCTTGGTCAAGAGACATAGGACTGGGTGTATCTTAAAATGATGGAGGTTCAGAAACGATAAAGACGGCGGGTGAGCTCGCGCAAGTCTTCATTGGTGAGGGTGGTTTTTTCCCGAAGATGATCAAAGAACCGGAATAGGGAAGCCACCTCTTCTTTTCCGTGACCGGACTTGGCCGCGAGTTGCTCAAATAAAGTCTCGCTTAGGTCGGTTGTTTGTACTTGATACCGATGCCGGACCGATTCCATAAAATACATGATTTTCCGTTCCGCCAAGTCTTTGTGGTCTTTTTTTCGATAATATAAGCGTCCGAGCGTCTGTACAAAATCAAGGGTGGTATTTCGTGGTGCTTCCCAAACCGGAATGGCCCGCTGGCGTCGCTTGCTGCCAGAGAAAAGGTAAAGCCCAAGCAATACGAACAGGCCATACATGGCCCACCGTAACCCCTCCGAACGCCATACATATTGCAAAAGAGACTCATCACTGGCGCTTCCTCGGCGGTAAAAGTCCACATACGTTTCGCGAAGGGGCAACTGTGACAATACCCCAAAAGCATACGCTGCATTCTGCCCTTTCAACAAGCCATAGTTTGTAAAGGCGTATGGATGGGTGTGTAACAACAGCCTACCTTTTCCTATTTTTAGCTGGATTAAATTGGGAGAAACGCCTTCGGAGGTGTTCATAGCAAACAAATAGTCTCCCAAAATATTGGTTTGTGTGGAATCGAATCGGCTAAAGGGCACCTGTAACATAAAGGATGGGAACCAAAACTTCTTTCCAGAAAAGCGATTGTGCCGCAGTTTAACGGCCGATGTGTCGGAAACCTCGGAAGCGGCTCTGGTATATTGGTTGATGGTTTCGGCCCCCGGCATTTCATTTCCGTACCCCACTTTCACTTTTAGCGAGTCGCTTAGGATTGACGGCCAATAATACGAGGAAACAAGCGCCGCATTCCCCCTTTTGACATATTGCTTTAACGCTTTCATGGTCGGAGGAGTTATATCCACACCCACATTGATCCAAACAAAATTGGTATTTTGCTTCTTTTGTGCGTTGAGTTCGGTAAGCACTTCGTAGGCCGATCTCTTGGTGCGATGGATGGATTGCTTCGTAAATGCCTGCGGCAAAACGTTGTCTAAGGCATAAAGGCCATAAGGGATTTTGTCTTTGGGCGAAAACGTAGGGCGCCAATCCGGTGGAACAGGACGGCTCAGTTCGTACCACACATAAAGCACCACGCCCAACCCGAGCAAAGCCCATAAAATGCGGTCTGTGCGACTAAGGTTCATGCAGGCTGTGGGTTTGGCTTGTTCAAGGTATCAAAGGTTTCTACAATGTTACGGTAGTCCACTTCGTCTGGTATGTATTCACCATACCAGACATATTCAAAGTGCCTGGTTGCTTCCTGAAAAGCCCGGATTACCGATGTACCGCGTATCTCGGCCACATAATCGGCATTGGTTTTGTCCGGTTTCCAGACAATCAACCCCTGTACTTCCAACCGATGCAGGAGTTGCAGGTATTGCCACCGGACCGCTTCTCGGAAATGCCTTTGCGACTCGGCTTTGCGGATTTCTTGCTCAAAGTTGATCTGACTTAACGACGCTATTCCCACCATTTTGCCCACCCCAGATGGGCCACCCGTTCCGTAAAAAAGCCCTGTACGGTCCATGCCCGTTGCACGCCACAAAAGGAAAATCAGCAGCATAAAGAGAAAAACAATGGGCACAGTTTTCCAAAAGGTCTGTTTGCCGCGTGACCCAAACACCTGTTCCAATATCCAGTTTATGCCATCAAAGAGGTTGGTCCAAAAGGTGGGTGATGGTGTAATGGGCTTCACAACAGGCAACGGAATATCCGTCTTGAGGCGGTCTAATGTCATCGGGTCGGGGGTGCGCCAAGCCACCGAATCAGGCAAAACCGCTTCTTGGGCCGTTGTCATACATGGCCAGAAAATCCAAAACCACCACCAAAGCCACATTTTTTGCATCACAGCATCTCGTCAATTCGTTCCGATAACCCCGCGCCTTCTTTTTCTTCCAACAAGCTATAGAAATAAAGGAAAAACGAAATAATAATCATCGCCTGTAATAAACTGCCCACTTGACTAATGACATTGGTGATGTAGAAGAGTATTTTCCAGACAATCCCCATTTCCGATACCACGGCCACACCTGCAATCGTGGTAATAATGGTTGCTGGAATAGTAAAGACCAACCCCATCACCATCACGATCACATACATCAAGAAAAGCAAACCCACACCTTGCCACCAACGACCTGCCAACAAGCCCCTCCCATAAGAAATAGATGCCAAAAGTCCTATTTCTGGATTCTCCATCCGAATAGGGATCATGAGTTGAAAGAGTAATCCTGCAAAAAGGACTGTTATGATCAACAAAATAACGCCACAACAGGCAAAAAGTCCTGCTGCAAATGCACCCCCCCCTCCCAAGGCTGATAATCCTACAATGGCCAAAATCAATATCACATAAAAGACCAGAAACACCAGGAAGAACAAAATCCCCCCACCAAGAACCGTAGAGAGGATACGCCCCAATTTACCTTGCATATTTTGCCAAATATCAGAAGACTCCAAGGAGCCGCCTCGTATGTATTGTTGGATGAACGTAATCGTTACGCCATAGAGCAATAAATATCCGATTAATAAGGCCAATAGCGACAAGGCAAAGTAAGGCGTAAGGAAGGTTTGGCGATACAGTTCCAGCAATGCCCCCGGGTTTTCTTCCATCATTTTGGGGTTCATCATCTTAGACAATAACTCGCCCGACATACCCGTGGCAATCACTGCTCCAAAAAGCAAAGGGGGGAGCACAAACAGGATCAAAGCCCGTCCTAACGGTTGCAGGTTCTCCCGAACAAAGGTAAAGGTGTCGTTGATCACATCACCTAATGCCCGTGTTTTTTTAAAGTCAACAGATCTCATGGATGTTTATGTAGTTGTTTTTGAATTATTTAAAGACAAAATTCCGGCCAATTGATTTTTTATCTTTTCCATCCAATGGCCTTGGCCGAAGCGGTGATACGGATACCACACAAAATACCACAAAATGAACGCCGCCGATCCACCGATGATAGCAAGCGATAAAAGGACGGGCATTTCGGTGTGGCGGGTTACAAAACCTTCCAGAAAAGCCGCTACAATAAAGATGGGCACTGTTCCGATAACGATCTTCATGCCTTCTTTTGCGCCCCGCATCAACGAGGTACCCCGTGGAAAGGTTCCGGGGAAAAGAATGCTATTGCCCAAGACAAAACCAGCACATCCCGCCACTACAATTACCGAAATCTCTAATGTTCCATGTATCCAAATGACAAGCGTAGATTCCCAAAGCAGGTTGCGCATGGCAAAAAAGGTGAGAAAAGAGCCCAACATTACACCATTATAAAACATGAACATACCTGTCCCGAACGAAATCAACAAGCCGAAAGCATATGCCCGTAAGGCTACCATCACATTGTTATAGGCAATAGAAAAAAACATATCCCACTCGCCAGAAAATTTATACACGCCCATGGGATCGCCCTTAGCAATGTTGTCCAAGGTCATGTCCACATAGGCATCGCCAAGCACAATGCGTACAAACCGCTCGTCTTCCAATACCGATACCACGCCAATACCCACCGCCAACATAAAAATCCCAAAAGCCAGCAAAAGATTGTAGCGGTAAGCGTACATCATTTCTGGTACTTCGTCTGCCCAAAAGCGAATCAGACGATTTTTGTCTTCGCGTTTATTCTGGTAAATAAAGCGGTGATATTTGCCCGTTAAGACATTAAGAAACTCGGTGGTCTTGCTGTTGGGGTAATACGTTTTGGCATAAGCCAGGTCATCGGTTAATTCCAGATAAACCTCTGTCAGAGCATCTGCCGAGACCTGACTATTTTGCTCATAAAGCGATTCGTATTTTTTCCACTTGTCTGCATTTTGACGCAGAAAAACAACCTCGCGCATATCGTGGCTCGTTCTGGATAAGGGTTCAGGAAACAATATAAAAAAATGTGATTGGATTAGATCAATATTTCCGGCCATTTACCATTCTTGCGGAATGTAGGCGAGCCCAAGGCCGCATAATGATACCACACCTACTGAGTACAACAGGTGATATAGCATCTTAGTCAATCACGACCGACTAAGATGCTTATCGTATTATTAGGATTTAACTTATCCTCTAATGACACATAAATCACATAAAAACAATAACTTACAAACAAAAAAAGATAACATTAAGACTTGAATAAGGTGACACCCATCACCATTAAAACGAGGGCTTTACCTCTCCTGTACAGCACTGGAGATAAACTTGACCCGAAAATCAACGTACTGGGACGGTAGCAGTATTCTTGATCACCGTTTACCTATTCGGGTAACATAAGATTCGGTAGTGCGCCACTCTTTTCGTTCACGCCCCATCCAAACAAGGCAAAGTCGTAGCGAACAGGATCATGCGGAGAAAGTTCCCTACAGCATTCCGTTAACTCCAGTGCCGCTTTCCAGTCATTGACGGGACGAAGAAGCATCCCCAAATGACGGGCAACCCGACCCACATGGACATCCAGCGGCATTACCAACTGATCTGAACGGATACCTTTCCAGATGCCAAAGTCCACCGATCCTGTACGCACCATCCATCGGAGGAACATGTTCAGCCGCTTACAGGCGCTTCCCGCATCGGGTCTGGCAAGGTGTTTCTGAAGCCGTGTAGGTGTTCCCGGTACGGCATACATCATTTCAGTGGAAAATCCTTGAATCGCCGAGCCTACATCAGTGGCATTTGGGGGCAAAAAATGTCGAAAAACGTACTCCATTCTGCCGTATTTACGGATCAGGGCAGAGAGGGACAAAACCATCCAATAGGCGTCCTCTTCTGTAAACGTTCGGTGTTTGAAGCCCTTAAGCGTAGCCGCATCTTTTTCTATGCGGAAGTCATACACAAATTGCATGGGCCGGTATCCCATGCGTTCACACAACTCCGCCATTTTGTTTAGCGTTGTCTTGCGTTGTCCCCAAGCCAGCGAGGCTGCAAAAAAACCAATAACGGCGCGGTCCTGAGGGTCTTCAAAGGCGTGCGGAACCGAAATCGGATCGTTTTCAATAAAGGCTGGCTGTTCAAACCGTGCTACCTGCTCATCGAGCCACCGGATCAGTCGCGCACGATCCGGTTTTGTAACTGGGGTCATAACAAATCTTCGGGGCGAGGTAGGGCATATACATCGGTTTTAACGCGACTGTAGTCTGGTCCTCCCAACCGCGAGACAGGATCCAGCAACGCGAGGTTTATCTTGTAATCTTGAAAGAGGTGATCTGCAAAATGCCCGATCATCACACGGCAAAATACCACATTTCCTCCCATTGGCTGGTCTCCCCAAGAAACAATCTGATCCACCTCGCACTCGAAAGCAATGGGGGCAGATGCAATTCTCTGGGGCTTAACGAATAAGGAATCTACCCGTGTCAAGCCTGTTTTCTCAAATTCATCCACTTCGGGTGGCCAATTGGCAGCACTTAAGTTCATTTGGTCTTGTAGTGCATGAGGGACGATATGAATGACACATTGCCCCGTTGCCCGTACATTCTGGAGGGTGTCTTTCCGGCGGCTTTCTCCAGGATGCCCAGTTGGTGCGTTCAGTGGTGAAAAGCTAAGAATGGGCGGATTGATGGAGGCAATATTGAAATAGGAAAAAGGGGCGAGGTTTGGAATGCCGTCTTCACTTATAGAAGACACCCAAGCGATAGGACGTGGTACCACCGACCCAATGAGCATCTTGTAAATATTCGGTGGTACTTCTTTAGAAAAGTCTATATGTGGCATATCTGTGTATTAGAATCCGAATTTTCCGAGATCCAAATTATTGAGGTCTAAGCCTGTGGGAAGCCCTGCTGCTTGTTGCATGGCGTCTTTGGCTCGCTCGCTCGCATCGGCCAAAGCCTTGTTTACCCCGGCGACGATCAAGTCCTCAAGTAGTTCTACGTCGGTTGGATCCACAACTTCTTTTTCAATTTTGACCGAGGTTACCTGCATTTTGCCATTTACTGTCACCTTAACCATGCCACCGCCTGCTTCTGCGGTTGTGGTTTGTTTTTCCAGATTTTCCTGCGCCTCTTTCATCTTTTGTTGCATATCGGCCATTTTTCCAAACATATCGGCCATATTGAGGTTGCTAAAGTCCATTGTGATTGGGGTTTATGAGTCAAACGGAGAAAGATAAATTAAGGGCAAATTGAGGTTTTAAAAATGGGGTTTTTGGGAAAATGACGCTTTAGTCAGTTACCCAAGCCGAATCACCATTTACGTCTAAGCCTGCCACCTCCCCTGTTTCCTCGAACAGGAGGCGGCCTTTTTCCCAAACTTGTATCCGAAGGGTGGAGCGAAGCGTTTCCGATATTTTTTGAATCATATCGCGGGCATAGGGCGCATGAAGCAAGCCCCCTTCGGTACGTTCGGCGGCAACAATCATCCGGAAGTGCCGATCTGCCACCTCGAATGCAACAGTTGTATCGGTTATTTCTACATTGTAAAGACGTGCCCCCGAATAGGTAGTCCATTTCTGCAATCGTCCATCCGGCAATAAAAGACCAATAATGAACCCTCGAAAAGTACCCGTCGGAAATGGAATTTTGGCCACAGAAGCACTTAGGCACATACGCGGTGTTTCGAAGTGGTTGCATTGCATCCAAACGTAAGCCTCCGGAAAACCGCTCCCCCAGTCCTTTTCCAAGTAACCGATTCCCCCATCAAAGTTGATTTCTCGACCATCAACTGACAGGCTGCCGGAAAGCGTATGATAGAGACTCGGAACCCCATGATAACACTGCATAAACGGCAACAACCCAAAAGGTCCCATAATACCCGGAGAAAGCGCTGATACCGGCCACGGCGTGACTCCGTGCAGGTTTACCGTACCCTTAATGGTACGTCCTTCGCTGTTTAATACAATAGAACATTGCTCCCAGTCGAAATGGGATTCCCCAATACGTACTGAAAACTGGTCTTTTTCGGCGGAAAACGATGATACCGGAAAACGATGGTAGGTCGCCCGATGGTGTCCATCCAAAACTTGAATGAAGCTATGGGAACGGGCCGGATCTTTGTCCAAAAAAACGCCGGGGATAAAAGCAAAAACCTCCGACTTATCCGCCGTCACTATTTTGTAGAACCAACCCTCAAAATAGGGCGGACGCACGTTAAACCCGTGAAATCGTTCAGGATGATAGATGTTCAGGAAGGGCATAGGGCAAAACTGTTTCAGGTGTTGTATGCTGAAAACAAGATACAACCGTTTTCCGTATTTGATCTGCTGTTCCTCCTAAACATCGGTGAACAGATAGCGAATGGATTCAGACGCATTGCATGACGGGATCGTATGGTTTTTGGCGAGTATGATTGAAATTATGCGAGAAACCTAAATACAGCGTCAAATGGGTTACCTATCTGTATTTTATCCTCATCACACCAGCACATTCATACTGTTTGAGAAAGCTTGGTAGCCAATACAGGAAGCCACCATGGCTACTTTTTGATTTATTATAAAAATACTATTTACAATAGTTTAGTGTCTTTAAAAAAAGTAAAAAATAACTTTTTAAAGTCTTTCTATTGACTTTGTTGTGCTAAAGGCTGTATAATGTGCTTTATCTATTATCTACTCATCTATACGGAAAAGCAATAGATAAAGACTTAGTTTTATTCAAGCCTAACCCTTCTTTTATTCCACAATCATTTAAACTTTTAAACATCATGTGTAATTTTCTCCCCCCCCCCCCGCACGTTTCTTTTTTTGTTCCTAATCTTATTGGTTGCAGGATGTGACCAGCAACAGAGCAACTTGGTTAATGGCATCCCAGACTTCCCGTATGCCAAAAACCTAAAGATTGCTTCTGGTGCCCTTGAAACCTCCCAATTAAAGGAAGCCGTCGCTGCACAAGAACGCTTGCAATCCCTTTCCATCCGATATAAGGCCATTCAAAAAGGACTGAGTAAAACGGATAAGCTCTCTAACGACGACCTGAATTTCTTAACCATCAAAGACCCCGTGGTGCGATATACAACCGAACAACGTCCTGTCTTATACTTCCAAAATCGTTCGGAATTAGAAAACACCTTGACAGCATTAGAACTCCTTTCCAGTGTTGGGGCGCATGTTTATAGGGTTCCGTCCACTTTGAAAGCGTGGGTTGACGGCAAAGGAGAACTTACCGCAGAAGCCTCTCTTCTAAATGAAAAAGGCCAAATCATCGTTTCTGATTCTTTATTCACACTAACAGAAGGGAAAGTATTGTTTCAAAACCTAAAAACAGGTCAACAAGGCGAGGTATCTGCAACAGCAAGCACCCATTTGCCCCTTTCCAAAACCACAACAAGCTATGGTTCTGCGATCGTGTTTTCTCTTAATGGAACCAGCGTAACTTTACGGGCTTGTTCTGGTGAGAAAGTAGAGGGTATTATCTTCAAACGTAGGTATGTAAGAGGGCATACAGGTCTATACTTTGGTGATAGACGGTATGATGTTTATGCTAAAATTGACTGTTCATTCACACAAAGTGCTGATCTTGGTTTTTCGGGCATGCAGGCAACACACAAGGCCGAGTTGGAATTTAGCACCAAGCAAGTGAACCTTCTGGGGCAAGTAACAGGAGGATGTATTGACTCCATGCGTTTAGCCTCTTCTCAGAGTGACAATGATCATGACATCACAGTAACTGGTGGAGGGTGTAACCAACCTCTTACGTGGGTAACAGGTAGATTCGAGATGCCAAGCACGAATTTATATCGCTACACCGTCGGGTATTACGGACAATAAGACACACTTCATGGGGCTATTGCATCTAAATCATACGTTGACCTAAAGGGAGAAAATGCAATAGCCCTTCACTTTTATAAAAAATGCCATGAAATCTTTATTCTTTTGTTTATCCTTTCTGCTATTTGCCTCCCCACTTTTTGCCCAAACCAATTTCTCCATAGACGTAGGTACGCCTTATGCTTATGATAACTATGATGTTCAAGGTTTTAGTCGGGAAGCAATTGGTCTGGGGGTTGGGTTTCCTGTCCACCGGTACGGCGAAGTAAGGGCAACGGCACGGTATAGTGTATTTTATAGTGATGGTGGGAGGTTTGGATATAGCGCAATTTCTATTCCAGATGGAGAACAGATTAATCAGCAGTGGGTAGTTTCTCCATCTGTTCAACGGATTGGCAATCTCTTGGTAAGTTATGCCCATCAAACCAAAGAAGACATGAACGGCGTGGCCGCCTATGCCTTTGGAGGAACGGGATTGTCTTTCCATACCGTCACCGCCAACGAATGGAGAGATCCTAACAATCCGAATAATATAAAGATTGACAAACCTGATAATGTACTCTTGCCGGGTTGGCATATAGGGGCAGGGGCTTCCTTAAACAAGCGTCCCAAGTGGATCTACTTTTTTCAGGCGCAATTTGGGAAGTATTATGCCACCAAAGGCGAGGTGCTCTATTCCGACTGGTACAATGCTGTCGGGTACTGGAATATTGCCTTTGGCCTGCGGTTTAAGCGAAGCAAATAAGCAAGTCCCCGTGCGTTCTTGTGCGGGGAATCTTTGGCTTTATGGCGTTACGGGGACACCCCACGTCATCAATCCGCCCAGATGCGCCACATATGCCACCAAGCCAGCAGCAAAGACCGCTACCAGCAATACGGCCATGCGGAAGGGTGTTTTTTGGACAAAACCCCATTTTGCGTTTCGATCAGCGTACCAAACGAGTATCAGGAGAAAAACCAAGACCAAGTTCGCCACAATCACAAAGTCGGCAGCGGCGGCGTGTGCGCCTAAAATTTGTTCCACCATAGGTTCTCCCTCCACCCCCTCGGCAAGCGCCTCACCTGTTTTCTTAGCGAACACCGAAGAAACAAGCGCCAATACGCTCAGGTAGAACGTGCCTTGTTGCCACATTTCGCGCTTAGTCAGGAGCCACATGGCCGAGGTAGGCACACACAACAAGAGCAACACCAAAGGAAAATGCACCGCCAATGGGTGTAAATAGGGGATGGTGTATTGAGACAATATATCCATAGCATTAACGGGTTGTTCGGCAAGCCTAATATAAGGAGATTTTAGGCAATCGGCTTGGGTTGCTATACCGCTACAAAATGGATTGGAAAAGAAGACAAATCTAATCCCCGCAAATTTGTCCTGGCCTATCGTCATTAGACCGAGTTATTTTGTAAGGGTCGAACAATGCATTGAGACAAGCTCCGAGCTTTCAAAAAACGAGAAAGTTCCGTTTTAGATACCGTTTTTTATTTTGGCGTTACCATTCTTGGCCACTTCCCGTCTGCATAAGGTTCACAGGTGTTCTTCCTGATTTTCTTCACTCCAATGATACCCATATGTTTTCCAAAATTCTGTTTTTCCTTACCCTATCTTTTTGTTTTTCACCCGTTGCATCAGCACAAAAAATTAAGGATGGCCGCAGTGTAGTATTAGCGATGAAAGCCGCCGGAAAGCACCGGAAGCCTGCACTCACGTTTGAGCAAAAAACCATTTTCCATCGTCCTAATGGAAAGGCCGACACCGTTACTTGGTACGAGGCGGCTGTTCCGGGCAAACTCCGCATAGATTTTGCCCCTATAAAAGACGGAAATGGGGTTTTTTATTTCCGCAACAAACGCATGATGTTCAGAAATCATAAATTGGTGAACACCGCTCCCGATCAGAACATCCTTCAAACCCTTTTAATGGATATTCATCAAGACAAGCCGGAACGTACCCTTTTTGTCTTAGACAGCCTAAAATTCAACCTGAATGTATTTCGGGAAGATGATTGGAATGGTCGTAAGGTCTATGTGGTTGGTGCTGCAAAGGATGACAACAAGGCCGCACAATTCTGGGTAGATAAAGAGCGCAAAACCCTTGTTCGGGTGATTGAGCCGAAGGGCAACCTCTTGTTGGAGGTTCATGTGACGGGATACCGTAAGATGGGCAAAGTGTGGCAAGAAGAAGCCATGATGATTTATCTGAACGGAAAGTTAGCACAGGAAGAGTATTATCGGAATATTCGTGCACATAAAACGCTACCAGCTTCTTTGTTTGATCCTCAACAATGGACGATTGATCAGCCTTATTGGTTGTGATGACGGTTTTTTTCGTAGAGACGTGGGGCTTTCGCGTCTCTACGTTTTTTTGGCCAGTTGCTGCAAGTCACCAATCATAAACGTATGCTTGCCTTTTTCAGCAATTTTAGAAATGGTTTCAAGCAATTGGAAGAATTTGATGTTCTCATCGTCCTTCATCAATTCCGAAGCATTTTTGAGGGCACGGGCGGTGGCCACAGCGGTTCGGGCATTTTCGAGATCCGATTTTGATCGAATTTTGGATTCTAAGTGTTTGGAAAACAAATCCTGAATAGATTTGGGAAAGGTGAGGTCTCGGAGTTGTGCTTGCTCTATTGTAATCCCAAATATTGCCGCTTCCGCTGCCATTTCTTCGGTCTTAAAGTCGAGTAATTCATTCCGCTTTTCATTTAGGGTTTCGCTGTCTAATGCCGTGATGCGGTTACGAAGGTATAATTGCGCAATGTTGCAAATCCGTTGTTCCGCTTCTTGAATCAGGGCATAAATTGGCCGATCAAGCACAAAACAGCCCAAAAACTTCTTTCCGTCAGCGATGCGGTAAACAAGGTTGAACGAAAACCGAAGGGCGATATTGTCTTTGGTCAGCACTTCTTGGTTGGTAACGGTCACCAGTTTTGAAGTTTCCGGTAGCAAGACCAACTCGGTCCGGTTTTTCCAATCCCACACTTCATAATATCCCGCTGCCCAAACCTGTTCCAATACATGATCTCGGAATAAATAGCCGCTAGTATTGGGTTTTACTTGATATAGTTTTTTGAATGGTTTCATCTCTCAGACGGTTTTATCTGATTAAATCAAAAGTAAAGAACGCCAAAGCAGAGGGAAAACAGGGTGAGCACGGGTTCATTCCTATGCGGTATCTCCCATTTTGCAAGCTCTGCCTTGGCTTGGGTTTAGCCCTGTTCTTTACCTTTGTTGATGCCATAAAGGGCTGCGCGTAGTAAGACGCATTTGCAACCAACGCAAACGGGGAGTCGAACCCCATAGGACAAGCACCGCAATACCCTGTTTGATTTGCTTGTCCCTTTATAAACAGGTGACGGTTCAAGATTAAGGCGGCCCTTAGTGTACTTCTTCCTGAGTAGGGCGCTTTAGAATGGCATAAACAATGCCAAAGTATCCGGCCAAAAGTAATAAGGGGGAAACATAGAGGCTGATAAATCCAAAAGCCTCGTTCTCCATCCGCATGATTCCATAGCCGACCACCAGCAGGGCCACACATACCAACAAGATCAGATAGTTTTGCCGATCAAAAGGCATCTGCACCGCACCTTTTTTATTTAGAGCAGTATTCATACGTCTTTCTGCCCGACGATTGGGTTCTTCGGTAACCATGGGATTTCCCAACGGGGTTACTACGGATTTAGGCGTATTTTTCGGACGGTTTTGCTTGGCCATAGGGGTGATCTAAAGTAAATGGAGTCACAAAAGTTGGCGTTTTATTTATCTAACAAGCTAACATACATGCAGTTCCGGTAATTTGTCAAATAGAAGACAAAGAAACTTCTGTTTCTCTTTATTTTTTGTTATTCATTCTGGAAAGAATCTTTGTAATTTGCTCCTACCGTTGTGATGTAAGGGAAACAGATCGCTGCCGGATGTCCATCATTGCTTTTGCTTCCCTTGCTTCAATGATTTTAAGACTTTTTCTCGCTGCAAAAATATACCATGCCCCCCATTGTACGACACATACTAACGGGCATTCTGGTCCTCTTGCTGGACTGGTTGCTGTTCCGCCGCCTTCCCATCATGGGTGCTTATCCAGATGTCATTTTGATTTATCTGATCTTTATTGCGTTGCAGTATGGTCGGACAGTAGGCATGTTTGCTGGGTTTGTACTGGGCTTCATTACCGATGCCATTTATCAAACGTGGGGCGTTTCCATGTTTATTAAAACATTGGTAGGTTTTCTCATGGGATTTTTTCCACCTGAAAGCCGCGACCGTCCTATGATGATGCCGCAGCAAGTATTCTCTGCGGCCCTCATTATCTCCCTGTTCCACAATGGTCTTATGGTCATTTTTTTGGTACTGACAACCCAAGTTAGAAGTGGGTATCATATTGGCACGCTTTGGCTGGGTTCTGCCTTATACACCGCCATAGTAGGAACGCTTATTTCCCTCTTTTTGTATAGGACCCGATAGCCTGCACTCTCACCCAACATAAAGCGGGCCATACACGTTTGGTTGTGTACGGCCCGCTTTTCTATCCGTTCAAGGCTGTCTCCTCCGACGATCCACTTAAAGCTATGCTGGGTACTCATGCGGCAAAGCCACATTTACCGCTTCGTTCCAAGGAAGGCCATGCCGATTGAGCAAGTCCATAAAAGGATCCGGATTTAGTTCTTCACAATTCCATACGCCCGGTTTCATCCAGTCCGAATGGGTCAACAGAAGCATCGCCCCGATTGTCGCGGGGACACCAGTGGTGTAGGAAACCCCTTGCGCCTGTACTTCTCGCCACGCATCCTGATGCTTGCAATTATTCCAAACATAATACGTAGTCTCTTCCCCTTGTTTCCCCAGCCCTTTGATCTGACAGCCAATTGAGGTTTCGCCCGTATAGTTTTCACCCAATGTACCTGGTTCTGGCAAAACTGCTTTTAGAAATTCTAAAGGTATGATGTCCATGCCCTGAAATTTTACTGGGGCAATACTCGTCATCCCTACATTCTGTAATACGTTTAAGTGGGTGATGTATGCCTCACCAAAAGTCATCCAAAAACGAGCCCGCTTCAGTGTTGGGAAATTCTTTACCAGCGACTCCAACTCCTCGTGATAAAGTACATAGCTTTCTTTCGGACCAATACCAGGATAAGATATGGGTTTGTGGATACTCATGGCCGGAATTTCCACCCATTCTCCGTTTTCCCAATATCGGCCTGGCTGCGTTATTTCCCGTATATTGATTTCAGGATTAAAATTCGTGGCAAATGCTTTTCCATGATCTCCCGCATTACAATCTATGATATCCAGATAGTGCATTTCGGAGAAATGATGCTTGTTCGCATATGCCGTAAACACTTGTGTTACGCCCGGATCAAATCCACAGCCGAGCAAGGCCATTATACCAGCCTTCTCGTATCGCTCCCGATAGGCCCATTGCCATGAATATTCAAATTTCGCAACCTCTTTGGGTTCATAATTGGCCGTATCTAAATAATGGACACCTGTATCGAGACAAGCATCCATAATAGGTAAATCCTGATAAGGTAAAGCCACATTAATGACCAATTTTGGCTGCACCTTTTCAATCAACGCAGCTACTTGCCGGGCATCGTCGGCATCCACTTTGGCCGTGTTTACTTGCGACAAGCCCATTTTGGCACAATCCTGTGCTATGGCGTCGCATTTGGAAAGGGTCCGACTGGCCAATGTAATTTTGCCAAAAACTTCCGGATTCATGGCACATTTCTTGGTCACAACATTCCCGACGCCCCCTGCGCCGATGATCAATACATCAGACATGTTATTTATTTGTTATTTAAGGTTGCACATAACCGGAACAATTCCCGATAACGCCATAAACTACTGTTTTTAAGCCGTCCGAACAGGAATTTTTCGCCCAATTTTAGACTTGAATTGACAACACAAAAAGGCTGTTCATGCCAGATGAACAGCCCAATCTTAGTCAGATAATAATCCGTTATTCTTCCGTTGAAGGACTTTCTTGCTTGGAAGCTGCTTTTCCACGGCGGGAACGGCGCGTCTTCTTCTTTGCAGTGGAAGCACCATCTGGACGGACATCATTATAGTCCACCAATTCAATCATGGCCATTTCAGCCGCATCCCCTTTCCGCAAGCCCAAACGAATCACGCGGGTATAACCACCGTTGCGACCACTAATTTTTTCCGCAACTTCGCCAAAAAGTTCTTTTACAGCCTCTTTGTCTTGTAAATTGCGGAATGCCTCGCGGCGGTTGTGCATCGTATCGGCCTTTGCGCGGTTGATGATAGACTCCACATGCTGCCGAAGCGCTTTCGCCTTAGGCAAGGTTGTGGTAATCCGTTTATGTTGAATCAGTGCCGTAGAAAGAGCCATCATCGTCGCTTTGCGGTGCGATGCGGTACGGCCAAGTCGGGATTCTTTAACTCCGTGTCTCATGTTTTTTCAGCAGTATATCGTGTGCAGGTATAGGGTGTGCAGGTTGGAGGCGTAAAAGCCCGTACACCGCACACGAATAAGGTTAGTCTTCGAGGTACTTATCTACTTCCGTTCCGAAGCGAAGATTGCGTTCCTCCAAGACTTGTGCCAATTCCATAAGGGACTTACGGCCAAAATTGCGGAACTTGAGCATTTCGGACTCTTCGCGTCGTACCAGATCACCAATGGTTTTGATGTTGGCAGCTTTCAGGCAATTGTGCGCCCGTACAGACAGCTCAAGCTCATCCACACTTTGCAAAAGCAATGAACGAACACGCTGAACTTCTTCATCCACCTCTTTAACCGCCACCATTGGCTCAGGCTCTTCATCCATCCGCACAAAAAGGTTGATGTGATCTCGTAGAATTTTAGCCGCTTCGGTAATGGCTTCTTCCGGCGAGATAGACCCATCGGTTTCCAACTCAAGCGATAAACGCTCATAGTCCACCCGCTGGCCTACACGAGTAGGCGTTACGTGGTATTGAACCGACTTGATAGGCGTATAGATGGCGTCTATGGCGATCACCCCAATAGGATCATCTGCCCGCTTGTTATCGGATGCTGGTATATATCCACGCCCACGGCCCAAACGTAGCTCAACGATCAACCGTGCGGAATCGGCAAGGGTGGCAATATGATGATTTTGGTTTAACACCTCGTATTCACCAGTTGCCTCGGCAATATCCTTGGCCGTCCAGTTCCCAGGCCCCTTGAGGGTCAGGAAAATGGGATTTTCCGGCTCATCGTCATACTTTAACCGTACCCCTTTCAGGTTTAGAATAATTTCCACCACATCTTCCGATACGCCCGGTATGGTGGAAAATTCATGTTGTACCCCGTCTATTTTAAGTGCCGTGATTGCCGTCCCTTCTAATGAAGACAACAATACCCGACGAAAGGCGTTTCCGATCGTCACACCAAATCCTCTTTCGAGCGGCTGAATCGCAAAACGACCGTATTGCGGGGTTAACTCTTCTACTTGTACGCCTTCCGGCATTTTAAGGGCTGTGGTGCTCATAGTATTCAATTGCATGTTTTTATCCTAAGAAAATGGGTAGAAGTAAATTTTTAGACCTTCTACCATAGCACCTTGAGTGAACAAGACCCCTGTAATACTGACAACAGAATTACTTGGAGTAAAGTTCGACGATGAGTTGTTCCTTAATGTTTTCCGGAATGTCTTCACGACGCGGATTTTCTAAATACTTTCCGGTCAACAAGTTGCGGTCAACTTCCATCCAAGCTACCGTCCGACGATTACGGCTCAGGTTATCCAAAACCACCGTAAGTTGACGGCTTTTAGGACGAATCGCAATGACATCCCCCGGACGAACCTGATAGGAAGGAATATTTACCGGATGATCATTGACGGTGACATGACAGTGTGTAACCAACTGCCGCGCTTGACGGCGGGTACGACCGAAGCCGAGGCGGAATACCACATTGTCTAATCGGGCTTCCAAAAATTGGAGTAGGTTTTCACCTGTAACTCCTTTCCGACGGTGCGCCTTCTCAAAAAGATTGCGGAACTGGCGCTCCAACAAACCATAAATGTGTTTGGCTTTTTGTTTTTCTTTCAGCTGAATCGAGTATTCGCTTTCTTTACCACGCCGCGAAGGACCATGTTGTCCGGGCGGATAAGGCTTACGCTCAAGCGATTTGCTGGGGCCAAAAATCGGTTCTCGAAACCGTCTGGCCAATTTTTGTTTGGGGCCTCTGTAACGAGCCATTTTATCTCCTCTGATTGGTTGGCTTTCGGGGGTATCACCTACGTTTTGTTAGACGAAGCAAAAGTGCACCCGAAGACCCTGTTGTCTCATATTGACAACAGGAGGTTGCTGGATGAATACAATTTTTTATACACGTCGGCGCTTGGGCGGACGGCATCCATTGTGTGGAATCGGTGTGGTATCACGAATCGTTAACACATCAATTCCCGCCGAAGCGATTGCACGTATTGCAGACTCACGGCCCGATCCGGGACCTTTTACAAAAACATCTACTTTGCGAAGACCAAGATCATAGGCCTCTTTTGCTGCATTCGCAGCAGCAACTTGCGCAGCGTAAGGTGTATTTTTGCGACTGCCCTTAAATCCCATTTTTCCGGCTGATGCCCACGAAATTGCATTTCCCGAAGAGTCTGTAAGCGTAACCAGCACGTTGTTGAACGTTGCCTGAATGTACGCAAACCCCTCTGGGGTGACATTCGCTTTTTTCTTTTTCCGGGCCGCAGCCGCCGCTTTTTGTGCAGCAGATTGTTTTGCCATGGTTTTTATAAACTGGTTTTCCTATGCTTAAGCCATATACCCGATATAGGGAATTGCAGGCTGTTAAATCTTTCCGATAGACACCAAAAAGAGTGCCGGAAAAATTCCTGTTATTTCTTCGGTGCCTTTTTCTTTCCAGCAACCGTACGACGACGCCCTTTACGGGTGCGTGCATTGGTTTTCGTGCGCTGTCCACGAACTGGCAAGCCTTTACGGTGGCGAAGTCCGCGATAAGACTTAATATCCATCAACCGCTTGATGTTCAACTGGATTTCGGTACGAAGTTGGCCTTCAACCACAAAATCGTCTTCAACGATGCGGCGGATGGTAGCCGTTTCATCCTCACTCCAGGAAGATGCTTTGCGGTCTGGATCAATATCAGCTTTAGCGAGTACTTCTTTGGCATTGTTTACGCCAATTCCAAAAATGTAACTCAACGAAATATCTCCGCGCTTATTAGCGGGAATATCTACACCTGCAATACGTGGCATATCCGTTCTGGCTTTTTATCCCTGACGCTGTTTGTGCTTCGGGTTCTTCTTGTTAATGATGTAAACACGGCCCTTACGACGAACAATTTTGTCGTCTGAAGAACGCTTTTTTACGCTTGCTCGTACTTTCATTGTTTTGATACAATTATGTCTTACGGAGAAACTATCGGAAATGACTTCAAAAAAGACAAATCCGTCCTTTCAATTTATTTGTAACGATACACAATCCGACCTTTGCTCAAGTCATACGGCGAAAGTTCAACCGTTACCCGATCCCCTGGCAGGATTTTGATAAAGTGCATCCGCATTTTTCCGGAAAGTAAGCCTAAGATTTCGTGGCCATTTTCCAGACGAACCCTAAATTGGGCGTTGGGTAGGGCTTCTACCACAGAGCCATCTTGTTTGATTGCGTTTTGCTTGGCCATTTTAGTGCACCTCTTCTGGTGTTTATTTATAAGGTGGAGTTACCACCTCTTCAATATAATCCCACATGCTAATGACTTCGGGTGCGCCTCGCCGTATGCAAACCATATGCTCGTAGTGAGCCGCCGCTTTCCCGTCTTCGGTTTTTACCGTCCAGCCATCTTCCATAAACTTAACCTTTTCAGTACCTGCATTAATCATGGGTTCAATGCAGATGGTTAAGCCTTCTTTCATTTTTTTACCGTCCCCTCTTTTTCCATGATTAGGGACTTGGGGTTCTTCGTGCAATTCCCGCCCTACACCATGTCCTACTAACTCTTTCACCACACCAAAACCACGGCTTTCACAGTAGTTTTGAACCGCATATCCGATGTCACCCACACGGTTTCCTACCCTTGCACGGTCTATCCCCTCGAACAATGAGGCGGCAGTCACTTTGAGGAGTTCACGCTTGTCTTCCGATATTTCGCCAATGGCAAAGGTGTAAGCGAAGTCTCCAAAATAACCATCCAATTCTGCACCACAATCCACCGACAAAATATCTCCTTCTTGAAGCACATACGTACTCGGAATCCCATGCACAACCACATCATTGACCGATAGACAGAGGGTACCTGGAAAAGGATTCTCTGGATTAGTACCTGGATACCCTTTAAAAGCAGGACGTCCATTGCGTGTACGGATGTAGTCTTCGGCAATCGCATCCAGCTCAAGAGTGGTTACGCCCGGCTTCACGTATTTGGCAACCTCACCCAGGGTTTTGCCTACCAATTCTGCCGCGCTTCTAAGCCTAACAATTTCGTTCGGAAGCTTTAGGTGTATCATAACTAATCCGTTCTTTTCGCAAATCTACTTCGCGTTACATCCGACCACGCATCCGACCACTCTTCATGAAGCCGTCATAACGTCGCATTAGCAAATGGCTCTCTATTTGTTGTAGGGTATCCAAGGTTACCTGAACCATGATCAACAAACTTGTCCCCCCGAAAAACTGGGCCCAGCCTTGATCAATACCTACAGCCGTCGCAATAGTCGGCAAGATCGCCACAAAACCCAAAAAGATAGCGCCCGGAAGCGTTACGCGGGTAAGGATATTGTCCACAAACTCACTGGTTTGCTTACCCGGACGAATACCTGGAATAAAACCACCATTCCGTTTCATGTCATCTGCCATACTCTTCGGATTCACGGCAATGGCCGTGTAGAAGTACGTAAAAAAGACAATCAGAATAAAGAAGAACAGAGCATGCCAGAAGCCCGTATAGTCCCCAAAGATGGCACCTACACTTTGCCAAAACGCGCTGTCTGGAAAGAATAGTGCGATGGTTGTCGGAATAAACAAGATGGATTGTGCAAAAATGATCGGCATTACGCCCGCTGCATTAATCTTTATGGGTAGGTATTGTGTACTGCCTCCCATAACTTTACGACCTACCACCCGCTTGGCATACTGTACCGGAATACGGCGAACACCCTGAGAAACCCAGACCACCGCAGCAATAATCAGCAACCAGATCAAAATTTCAATAATAAAGATAAACAAGTTACCATTTACCCCGGCCGTGGCTTCGTTATAAAGGCTATGCGGCAAGCGTGCTACAATCCCAATGGTAATGATCAACGAAATCCCATTACCAATGCCAGCCTCCGTAATCCGTTCTCCAAGCCACATTACAAAGATCGTTCCGGCTGTCAAAACGATAATCGTAGAAACATAGAACATCAGGTGGTTTACCGTAATGGCTTGGCTTGCCGTACCCAACAATTGAATGGCATAACCATATGCCTGAAAGGCCGTAATCAATACGGTACCCTGACGGGTGAGTTGGTTAATTTTACGCCTTCCGTCTTCGCCCTCGCGTTGCAATTTTTGAAAATAGGGCACCACCGCACCCATCAGTTGCACAATGATGGACACCGTTATATAAGGCATAATCCCCAGTGCAAAAATGCCTGCCTTTGCAAATGCCCCTCCCACAAAAAGGTCAATGAGACCAAAGATGTTGTTCGGGGTGTTTTGAGCGGCTATCAACTGCGTCGGGTCAACACCTGGCAAGGTAACATAAGTACCGATCCGATATACAGCAAGCAAGGAAAGCGTATAGATGATGCGTTTCCGCAACTCTTCTATGCGCCACATATTTCGCAAGCTATCAACAAAACCAGCCATATAGGTAGAGAATGAAAGTCAGAAGATAATTATTATAAGCAGAAGCGTCCTGAATGCCTTAAACCACTTCAGGATATTTCCTTTCCTTGTCCCGCAACGGTTACTGAACCTCCAGCACCTTCTATTTTCGCCTTTGCGGACTCACTGAAGGCGTGAGCGGTCACATTAAGCGCCACAGCGATTTCGCCAGAACCCAACACCTTGATCAGGTCTGATTTTCCAGCAAGACCCAATGCCACAAATGTCTCCGGCACAATAGGCTCTGTCGGATTCAAACGTCCTTCCTCAATTAACTGAGAAAGACGCGTCAGATTAATGGGGTTATACGAAACGCGGAAACGGTTTTTAAAGCCGAATTTTGGAAGACGGCGTTGGAGCGGCATTTGCCCCCCTTCAAACCAAGCGCGAAATTTAGCACCGGAACGGCTTTTGGCACCATTGTGCCCTCGGGCAGATGTTTTCCCTGTCCCAGACCCTTGGCCGCGTCCTACACGTTTACGGTTGCGTGTAGAACCCGCTGCGGGTTGTAGATTACTCAGGTTCATGGTTTCAATTGGCTTTAGTCGCCCAGACGGTCAGTCCCGCCGGACTCGCATGTTAAAAACTTAAACGCTCACTCGTGGTGGGCAACAAGGAAGGCTTTCGCAACATCGCAGAAAGCCTTTCAATATAGGGTCTTAAAGACGAAGTTTTGTCTAATTTTTATTGTAAGCTATGTAAAAATACAAGCATTACACTTCTTCAACCTTCACCAAGTGGCGTACAACGGTTATCATTCCCCGAATTTGTGGTGTGTGTTCCACAGTAGTGGAAGATCCCATTTTCCGGAGACCTAAAGCTTCCATTGTTAGCTTTTGGTTTTTGGGGCGTTTAATTACGCTCCGGACTTTGGTAATTTTAACTTGAGCCATGATCTTAATCTATTCAAAGCATTATTGGTATTCAACTGAGTCTTCTCAGACCTTTAGCCTTAACCATTAAAAACCTTTTTGAGCGAAATTCCACGACGACGGGCTACGGCCAGTGGATCTTCGAGGCGAGTAAGGGCATCGAAGGTGGCCGAGACCAAGTTGTGCGGGTTAGAAGAGCCGATGGATTTCGACAGCACGTTTTCTACCCCCGCGCATTCCAATACCGCACGTACGGCACTGCCAGCAATTACTCCCGTTCCCGGTGCCGCTTGTTTTAGAAACACCTTGCCTGCATCTGCACGACCAGTAATTGCATGTGGGATGGTTCCATTCTGGAGGGGGATTTTAACCAGATTTTTCTTTGCAGCTTCGGTTGCTTTGGCGATGGCATCACTCACCTCGCCTGCTTTTCCTAATCCACGACCGATCATCCCTTTTCCATCTCCCACCACCACAACTGCACTAAAGGAGAAGCGACGCCCCCCTTTGACCACCTTTGCGGTACGGTTTACGGCAATGAGCTTTTCGATGAACTGAGATTGCTCCTCGTTTGCACGCTCTTGCTTACGATTTTTTCTTTCCTTTGCCATTTCTATTCAATATTGGAATGTGAACATCAGAAGTTAAGGCCACCTTCGCGGGCGCCCTCGGCGAGTGCTTTGACCCGACCATGATAAGGAAAACCCGCCCGATCGAAGACACACGTCTCGATGCCGGATTCTTTGGCTTTTCCAGCCAGTGTCAGCCCTACCGACTTGGCCTGTTCCGAGCCAGTTCCCGTTATGCCTTTATCTTGAACCGTAGAAGCAGCAACAAGGGTTTGGCCAGTATGGTCGTCAATTAACTGGGCATAGATATGTGCATTGGAACGAAATACAGCCAGCCGAGGGCGTGATGCCGTTCCGCTTATCTTGCTGCGGATGCTTCGACGAATTCGTTGCCGCCGAGTAACTTTTTTGTTTTTTGTTTTCTTGATTGCCATTGGTTTTGGATGCTACGCCAGAAGATTTCCGACCCTCTGGCCTTATGTTCAACTCAATGAAGTATGGTGAATAGGTTATTTTTTACCCTTACCACCCGTCTTACCTGCTTTACGGCGCACTTCTTCTCCACGATAACGGACACCTTTACCCTTATAAGGCTCTGGTGGACGAAGGGCACGAAGTTTCGCCGCAACTTGTCCTACCAATTGTTTGTCAATCCCATCTATGGTCATTATCGGGTTTTGACCACGCGCTTGCTCCGCAGACACACTAATTCCTGCTGGAGGGACGAAATAAATTGGGTGAGAATAGCCCAGTGCAATTTCCAGAACATTTCCGGAGATGACTTGTGCACGGAAACCAACACCGATAATTTCCAACTGGATTTGGTATCCTTTTGTGACACCCGTTACCATATTGGTTAATAGTGAACGATACAAGCCATGCATGGCCCGGTGGCGGTTTTGGTCGGTAGGACGCGAAACGTGAATGGTTCCGTCTTCCTGAGATATCGTGATGTCCGGATCTACCTGAAGGGTTAGTTCCCCTTTGGGTCCTTTAACTGTAACAAGGTTTCCTGAACCAATATTTACAGAGACTCCTTTTTCAAGTTTGACCGGCATTTTGCCAATACGAGACATTTCTTTGTCGGTTTATTTCCGGCGGCATAGACCGGAATAGTTTGACGATTGAACACTTTTAGGTGCAAAATTTTGTTCTGCACGAAAATAGTCTGGCCAACACAATTAATAAATATAGGCCAATACTTCTCCACCAACCCCTGCATCACGCGCTTCTTTATCGGTCATGACACCACTCGATGTAGAAAGAATCGCGATACCCAGACCGTTTCGGACCTTCGGCAGGTTATCTGCGCCAACAAACTGACGATGGCCAGGCTTAGACACCCGTTCAAGGCTTTGGATAACGGGGACATTTTTGTTGTACTTCAAATATACCCGAATCAGGCCTTGCTTACCGTCTTCGATATCAATGTACTTGGCTACATAACCTTTGTCCAATAGAATTTGGGTCATGGCGCGCTTCAACTTAGAGGCCGGGATATCCGTGTATTGGTGCCGGGCTTTTTGCGCATTCCGAATTCGGGTCAGATAATCGGCTACAGGATCTGTAATTGCACTCATTTTTTTATAGAATTATCTTGATTAACTTGGTTATTACATCCTCTATAATCTGTATATGGATTGTTCAGACTATTAAGGTTGCGAGCATATGCACTTACCAGCTTGCCTTTCGAACACCCGGAATTTTACCCGCAAGGGCCATATCTCGGAATGCAATACGAGACACCCCAAATTTTCGCATATAACCACGCGGCCGCCCACTAACTGCGCAACGATTACGCAAACGGGTAGCACTGCTGTTTCGCGGCATTTTTTGGAGTTTAACAGATGCCTCAAGCTTTGCTTCGTCCGAGGCATTTCCATCTACAATAATCGCTTTTAACGCTGCCCGCTTTTCTGCGTGTTTTTCAACGGTTACCTGACGGAGTTTTTGGCGGGCAATCCAGCTTTTCTTAGCCATTGGTTTATTTATCTGTTGTTCAAAGGTTTGAGGCTTGGGGCATCAGCCAATAAAACTGTACCCGTAAACTTGAACGTTTGTTATTTTTGGTCTCGACGAACAAACGGAATGCCCATTTCTTTTAACAGCGCGTATGCTTCGGCATCGGTCTTGGCTGTCGTAACAAAAGAAATATCCATCCCCCCAATGCGTTCAACCTTATCTATATCAATCTCCGGAAAGATGATTTGTTCTTTTAAGCCAAGCGTGTAATTCCCACGCCCGTCAAAACTCTTGTCTGAGACCCCTTTAAAGTCCCGTTCGCGCGGAAGGGCAAGGGTTATGAACCGATCAAGAAATTCATACATCGTATCTCCACGAAGGGTAACAAATACCCCGACAGGCATCCCTTCACGCAGTTTAAAATTGGAGATAGACTTTTTGGCCTTCGATACGACTGGATGTTGGCCAGTAATTTTACGAAGTTCTTCTACCGTGTCATCCAGAAGTTTTTTGTTTTGGTTGGCATCTCCCAAACCTTTGTTAACACTAATCTTAACAAGTTTGGGAACTTCCATGATATTTTTGTATCCGAACTGCTTTACGAGGGCCGGAACAACTTCATTTAGGTATTTTGCTCTTAAGCGTGCTGTATAGCTCATGGCATTAATGTATGTGGGGCGTGTAGGCATTTGGCTTTCACGTATCCCGCGTGAGTAGATAATCGGGCTCAAGACCCATAAAATCTTATTTATCCAGTTCTTGTCCGGTGGTTTTCGCAAAGCGTATCCAACGCCCCTTACCAGTATTGGCATCCGTTACGTATTTGCGTCCAACACGTGTCGGTGCACCATTATTGTCTAATGGTAATACATTGGAAGCATGAATCGGCATTTCGCGCTGGATAATGCCACCGTTAGGATAGTCTTTATTGGGCTTTGTATGGCGCAAGCGTACATTTACCCCTTCCACCAAAACCATTTGTTTGGCTGGAAAAACCCGAAGTACCCGGCCGGTGTATCCTTTCGGACGATCCATTTCCAACGACTGTGCAGAGGTGATAGCTTTGGTTAAGGCCACCATATCCCCTTTTTTGACGTGGAGTTTATTTTGTTTGTTAGTCGTGCGTGGCATGTTTTTCTGTTATTTTTGAATCCGGTGGGAGCCAGCCCCAAGACGGAGTCCCGGTCAGAGTACTTCCGGAGCGAGTGAAACAATCCGCATAAAGCCTTTGTCCCGCAATTCGCGTGCAACGGGCCCAAAAATACGCGTGCCAATCGGCTCATCATCTTTATTAATGAGCACAACCGCATTTTCATCAAATCGAATGTAAGAACCATCTTGACGACGGAATTCCTTTTTCGTCCGAACAACAACTGCGCGTTGTACATCTTTCTTTTTGGCCGTTCCACCGGGAATGGCAGACTTTACAGATACAACGACCACATCTCCGATGCGGGCGTAACGACGGCCACTTCCTCCGAGTACCCGGATGCAAAGCACTTCTTTTGCCCCGCTGTTATCGGCGACGGCCATTCTGGATTCCTGTTGAATCATGACTGATTACCTCTTTCTTTTTCAGTACTAACTGTTGTCAAACAGGAGGTATTGAGCGCGCCTCCCCCGCAATCCACAACAAACTACTCTGCGCGTTCTACCACCTCAACGAGGCGCCAGCGTTTTTTCGCGCTTAACGGACGGGTCTCCATAATTCGTACCGTATCCCCTTTACGGGCATCATTGGTCTCGTCATGGGCCATCAGTTTGGTCGTTTTCTTAACAAATTTCCCATAAATCGGGTGCTTAACTTGGCGTTGAATGGCCACAACGATGCTTTTATCCATCTTGTCGCTTACCACCAAGCCTACCCGTTCTTTGCGTGCATTTCTCATGGTCATGTCTTCCGTTTATGCTTCGGCTGCTGCCGCCAATTTTTCTGCCAAAATGGTCTTGAGCCGTGCAACTGCACGACGGGTATTTCGCATTTGCATCGGGTTTTCAAGATTGGCAATGGTATGCTGAAACTTTAGTTTCCGATACTGGGCTTCGTGTTCCGCAATCTGGGCTTCAATTTCCGAGGCGGACATTTCGCGTATTTCCTTGGTTTTCATAGCTGGTTTTGGTTACGGCTATATGTATGGGGGGGACGGTAAAAGAATAAACCGAGAGTTCCCTTGATACCGATCAGTTCTCCGTAAAATCTGGCCGGACGATGAACTTGGTTTTGATGGGTAATTTGTTCTGGGCCAGTCTCATAGACTCCTTGGCCAGATCGAAAGAAACACCATCTCCCAGTTCAAATAAAATACGCCCCGGCTTAACTACCGCAACCCAATACTCCAATGAACCTTTACCACTACCCATACGGGTTTCAGCTGGTTTTTTGGTGATGGGCTTGTCCGGAAAAATCCGGATCCAAACCTTGCCCTGACGACGCATATGACGGGTCATGGCAATACGTGCGGCCTCTATCTGGCGACTTGTGATCCATCCGGCTTCAAGCGCCTTGATTGCGAAGTCACCGAAAGAGATGAGCGTACCACGACCGGAGTTACCGTTCATACGACCTTTCATCATTTTGCGGCGCTTCACGCGTTTAGGCATCAACATGGCTACTTACCTTTTATGCTTTTATGAATGAGATTCCTGAAAATAACCCACAGGTGCTTATCTATCACCACCCCTGTTACCACCACGGCGTCCACCTCGGTCGCCTCCGCGATCACCCCGGTCGCCACGGTCATTACGGCGACGGCGCTCCGGACGCTCATTACGTTCTTCCGTTCCACCTGTTGCAGGATTGCGTTGGGCCTGAAGATTAGGGCTAAGGTCTGGACGACCAATAATTTCACCCTTAAATATCCAAACTTTAACCCCCATGGTACCATAAATGGTGAAGGCGGTTGCTTCACTATAGTCAATATCTGCCCGGAGGGTATGCAACGGAACCCGGCCCTCTAAATATTGCTCCGTGCGGCTCATTTCTGCACCACCTAAACGTCCAGAAACCCGAACACGGATCCCTTCTGCACCCATGCGCATCGCAGCCTGAACGCCTTGCTTCATTGCCCGACGGAATGCGATACGACCTTCCAATTGCTGTGCGATTGTTTGTGCTACCAAACTGGAATCCAATTCCGGACGTTTAATCTCATTGATATTGATCTGGACGTCTTTGCTGGTAAGCTTTTTTAGCTCTTCACGAAGTTTTTCTACTTCCTGACCACTTCGTCCGATGACAACACCCGGACGGCTGGTATGGAGCGTTAGGATCACCCGTTTGGGTGTACGCTCAATAATCACACGGCTGAGGCCGGCTTTTTTTAAACGTGCCCGAAGGTATTTGCGAATTTCTTCGTCTTCAATCAGTTTATCGGCAAAATCCTTGCTGTACCAGTTGGATTCCCAACCGCGGATAATTCCAAGACGCAGGCCGATAGGATTAGTTTTTTGTCCCAAAGTCGTACACTTTTTTTGTACCCAGCGGTACGGTGATTTACTCGGATGCTTCTTCTTTATTGGCCACTACTACCGTAAGATGGCTATTTCTTTTCTTAATCCGGAAAGCCCGGCCTCTAGAAACGGGTTGAATCCGTTTAAACATAGGTGCACTGTCCACAAATATCTCGCGGATGTAGAGCGCGTTTTCGTCAATAGACTCTGCTCCAAACTTATCGCGCAGATTGCTGTATGCCGAGGCAATGGTTTTTTCTACCGTTCTGGCAGCCATCTGAGGCATAAAGCGCAGTTTGTTCAGAGCATCCGGAACCCGCATCCCGCGCACTTCATTTACAATAATGCGCATTTTAAGAGGGGACATCCGAACATAGGTTTGGCGTGCTTTTGCTTCCATCGTATTTAGGTAATTCGTCAAATACAGGTGTTAGGTGATCGCAGTCCCAGACAACATGGTCTGTTCCGCGCGTACCATCTTATCGCTTACCGCGCTTGTCTTTTTTGTCTCCAGCATGACCCCGAAATGTTCGTGTCAGCGAAAACTCGCCCAGTTTGTGGCCCACCATCATTTCGGTCACATAAACCGGGATAAATTGCTTCCCGTTGTGTACACCAAATGTGTGACCCACCATTTCAGGCACAATCATCGAGGCGCGGCTATAGGTGTTAATCACCTTTTTTTTGCCCGATGCATTGACCGCATCTAATTTTTTGAGGAGTTTGTGATATACAAACGGTCCTTTTTTGAGTGAACGAGGCATAACTCGAATTCAATTATTATGATCAGATTTTGGTTGATTACCGCCCTAACTTTGCGAAAAAGTTAAACGGTTATGGCCAACTACCTTAGGCTTTGTTGCGCTTACGAACGATAAAACGATCCGAAGGTTTTTTACCACGACGCGTTTTATACCCTTTGGCTGGTTGTCCCCAAGGCGAGCGTGGATGCCCCCCAGAAGCCCGGCCTTCACCACCACCCATTGGGTGATCTATTGGGTTCATCGCGACCCCACGAACCTTTGGACGAACACCTTTCCAACGCTTGCGTCCGGCTTTTCCAAGAATCACGTTCATGTGATCTGGGTTACTTACTGTACCGACAGTTGCCGTACACAAGGCAGGTACCATGCGCATTTCTCCGGAGGGCAGTTTAAGAGTCGCCATCCCACCCTCTTTTGCAGCCAACTGTGCCGAAGTTCCGGCCGACCGTGCCATCTGGGCGCCTTTTCCTGGCTTCATTTCGATACAATGAACAAACGTACCAAGCGGAATTTTCGCAAGTGGGATGTTATTCCCCACTTCAGGCATGGCGGTATCGCTCGATATTACTTTCGTACCAACCGTCAGTTTATCTGGGGCAATGATGTAGCGTTTTTCACCGTCGGCATAAACGAGCAAGGCAATCCGCGCAGAACGATTTGGGTCGTACTCTATACTCGCTACCGTTGCCGGAATATCTTTTTTATTACGCTTAAAATCAATGATACGATAGCGGCGTTTGTGCCCCCCTCCTTGGTGGCGAACAGTAATCCGTCCATTATTATTCCGCCCACCTTTTCGCTTAGACTCATCCAACAAACTTTTCTCTGGTGCGGATTTTGTCACCATCGTAAAGTCCGCCATCGAGCGTCTGCGCTGTCCTGGTGTCGTGGGCTTTAAGGTTCTCAGTGCCATTTTATATTTGGTTTGATCCTTTTCTTACAGGCAATTTCAGGCCTTGTTTTGCAGGATACGGTTCGGTTTAAATTTCCTCGTAGAAGTTGATTTCGCCCGATGCGAGGGTGACGATTGCCTTTTTCCAAGAAGCACGGCGTCCGGCAAGTACACCACGTTTGGTCATTTGGCGTCGTGCTTTCCCGCGAACGATCATCGTCCTAACTTCTTTCACCTGAACACCCGGATAGAAATCTTCCACTGCACGGGCAATCTGAATTTTATTGGCTTCTTTGGCCACTTTAAATCCATAGTGTTTTGCAACGCCCAGTGCGGTCATTTTTTCGGTCAGTACGGGCCGAATCAGAATTTTAGTTGCATCCATTGCTGTTTCTCCTGTAGGCTTATTGGGCTTGCTTAGAAAGAAGAGCAGTGAGTTCTTCCACTGCACTCTCTTGCATCAACACTACTTGTGCGTTCATCAGATCTAGGGTTGAAACATTGGCGGCTTCCATAACGCTTACTTTCGGAAGGTTACGTCCAGATTTGAAAATCACCTCGTCGTGATTCCCCGTAAGAACCAATACTTTTTGGCCTGCCAATTGAAGCGCATTCAATACTGCCACCATATCTTTGGTGCGTGGTACATCCATTTCAAAGTTTTCGACCACACGCAGGGCATCGGCTGTTGCTTTGTAGCTGAGCGCAGAACGGCGAGCCAATTGCTTGGTTTTACGGTTCACACTCACGACATATTTATGTGGCCGTGGTCCAAAAACTGTACCACCACCCCGTTTTAAAGGCGACTTGTAGTCACCAGAACGAGCACCACCCGTTCCTTTCTGGCGATACAATTTACGGGTAGAACGTGCTACCTCGCTT
Organism: Bacteroidetes Order II. bacterium; assembly: GCA_016788705.1. Classification (NCBI taxonomy): domain Bacteria; kingdom Pseudomonadati; phylum Bacteroidota; order unclassified Bacteroidota Order II.; species Bacteroidota Order II. bacterium. The sequence goes on along the minus strand of JAEUSQ010000030.1, from coordinate 2,069 downwards.
CGTTCTTTTGACTTATGCGTGCCTTGACGGCCTGCGGCTTGAATCGAGCGGACATCTAACCAAATTGCATGGTTATTGGGCGCAATACCGAACACCGAGTCATCCAGTGTAATGGTGCGGCCTGCGTTTTGTCCGTCTCGTGTATAAACTGTGAGTTCCATTTTATGCTGAGTCTAGATAATCTGTCGTTAAACGGAGAACTTGTTTGGCTTTCTACAAGCCCTGCTATTTGGCTTTACGGATTTCAACCAAACTGTTCTTTGCACCTGGAATTGCGCCCTTGATGAGCACCAAGTTTTGATCCGTCAATACCCGAACAACCGTCAGTTTTTTGAGGGTTACCCGGTCTCCACCAGTGCGGCCCGCCATTTTCATTCCTTTGAAAACGCGGCTAGGATCGGAAGACTGTCCCAAAGAACCTGGGGCGCGCATCCGGTTATGCTGACCGTGCGTCCGCATCCCAACGCCGCTAAAGCCGTGACGCTTTACAACCCCTTGAAAACCTTTCCCTTTTGATGTACCAGACACATCTACTTTCATGCCTTCCGTCAGCACGTCCTCAGCCGAGAGCGTGTCTCCGAGAGATACTTCTTTTTCGTAGTTCCGAAATTCCACCAGATGGCGTTTGGGTGTGGTACCTGCCTTCTGAAAGTGGCCCTTCATGGCCTTCGTGGTGTTTTTTTCTTTTGCTTCTCCAAAGGCGAGTTGAACAGCGGTATAACCGTCTGCTTCTTCTGTTCTCACCTGTGTGACGACGCATGGTCCGGCTTCGACGACGGTACAGATTACCTGATTTCCGGCAGCGTCAAAGACGCTCGTCATACCGATTTTTTTTCCTAAGATAGCGCTCATTGTAATCGTTTTGTGCTTTGGTCTCATTAATAAGTTTTAAGACCGGGGCCTTATTGATTAAGTTAAGCTCTTGTATTTCAAAGAGGTGGTATTTGGGGCTTCTCCGTTGGAGCCTGCCCCAAACACCGTCAAGTTCGCTTATTAGGGCTTGGTTGCCGTAATGGTAACAGTTCCCTGATAAGCAGTGCTATTAAAGATTACGTTTACCACGGCGGCAGGCAGCGAGAAGGTCACTTCATTGTTATTGCCTTCCGAGAATGCGTAGTTCAACGTAAGCGTGGTTCCCATATTTTTCAGTTGTAATTGCTTACTGGCTTCTACAACCACATAGGTACCAACATTCGAAACATCGGTTGCACCTGCTGCTTTTGCAGCCGCAGAATACAATACTTCAAATTTATCGCTAAGATCAGCATTCATCGTAACGCGTAACGTGGTTACACTTTGCTTAAAGGCTGTCGTTATGTCGCCCCGTCCGTCTGTGATCTTCGTCAGCGTCCAAGCGCCCACGAGTTTTTCACTGTCCGTTGGTTCACTGTCGCACCCTACCGCTACCATGGCTAAGAATGCAAATACGAGCATGCGGGAAATAATTTTCATGGTTTTACCTCGCTTTTGGGTTTAATGGATTAAGAGGTTTATTCAATGGGACAAGTGGAACGCCTGTCAGACACTGAATGCGGTATGTTAAGGAACCTTAATTTCGACATCCACTCCACTCGGCAATTCGAGTTTCATAAGCGCATCTACTGTCTTGGAAGAAGTAGAAAGGATGTCAATAAGGCGCTTGTGGCTGCGAGACTCAAACTGTTCGCGGCTCTTCTTATCTACGTGTGGAGAGCGCAAAACTGTATGAATTTGCTTATCGGTGGGGAGCGGAATAGGACCGCTTACAACAGCACCGGTGGCTTTTACCGTTTTGATAATTTTTTCGGCGCTCTTGTCAATCAGCGTATGGTCGTAAGACTTTAGCTTGATTCTAATTTTTTGGCTTGCCATATGTATTTTGGAATGCAAGTTGTCGGTAGTCGGTGGCCGATACAAACACGCACGACCACCGACAACAATTCTCTGACTTAATCAAGGATTTTGGATACCACACCAGCCCCAACGGTGCGTCCACCTTCGCGGATGGCAAAGCGGAGACCTACTTCCATCGCAATCGGTTGGATGAGATCCACCTTGAATTGGGTATTGTCACCAGGCATAATCATTTC
>JAEUSQ010000029.1 GCA_016788705.1 Bacteroidetes Order II. bacterium | reverse complement strand
AACCACGTCTAATTTGGGCTTCCGGCCCTGACCCGCCTTGTTATGCAAAACCTGAAGACCTTCCGTTTCGTAACCTTCTTTGTAACGCCGAACCCATGCATTAATCTGGGTTTGGCTTTCAATCCCTACCATCGCTGCGATGTCTTTGCTAAAACGACTTTCCGATTTTAACAAAACCATCTGGCAACGCTGACGAAATGCGTGGCTCTTGCCATTTCGATAGCCATGTTCCAGTTCTGCACGCTGTTTTGCGCTTAAATTGATCTCTAATTTTCTACCCATGTATTTTTAGGGGTATTAAAATAGTAGTCAATTATTTTTGTCCCCGTACTTAGACAAAAACATCATGGATAAAAGCGAAGTCATCGAAATGCTTAAAATGTATCGTTTCAATTCTTTGGTGCAAAAAGCGGAGCTTAGCGATGATTTTGAAGCACTTAGCGAAGAAATTAACGCAACATGGTGGGAAAAGAATAAAGCACGGCTTTTGGGTGAAGAAAGATTCCAGGGTTTGGGCGCATAAACAAAACGGCAAATGGGGAACAATTTGTGATTTTGTGTCCAATTTATACCAATGCAGGCATATGGACAAGTCATCCAGATAAACCAAAAGCGATCAATACCCCAGCCGCATCGTCACCAAATCCAAGTCTTCTGGATGGCCAATAACCGTCATTTCATCTCCGACGCGGATGCGGGTGTAGCCATTGGGAACCATCACGGCCTCCTCACGGATCACATCCAGCAACAGCACATCTGCTGGGAGGCGCAAATCCCTTACCAAGGTATTGTCTATATTGGTATTGGTTACTTTTATTTGCCGGATTTGCCGCTGTGTGTCTTCGTGCATGAGCAAGGCGGTGGACTGAGGGGCCACGACTGCTTGTTGGATAAGGTTTACCATGGCCGAGGTCTGATCCAAAACAAATACATTGAGCGAGCGGAATTGTTCTGCCACCGAAGCAGAGTGTAGGCGGACAATGAGCCGGAGTTCAGATTCTTCGCGCACCCATTTGCAAGCCCGTAAGTTCTCTCGGTCGGTCTCTAACATCACCACAAAGGCATCTGGGGCTTTGGAAAGAAGCCGCTCGATGGCCTGTTTGCTTAAAAAAGACATGTGCTGCGCTTCGATCCCGGGTTGGATGGATTTTCCCGACACCAATTGCACCCGAACCGAATCGGCATCGCACATCACAACTTGCCATCCACTTTGTACCAACTGCCGCGCCAACGTGATAGATTGCCCATCAATCCCCAGAATAGCGGCCCGTCTTTGGGTGGGCTTTTCCTTCACATCCGAAGGTTCGTTGGCCTCGCCCACCATCCGAAGTACATTTTTAAGGAAAAGTGGGCCAAAAATTTCATTCAGCAAAATCACCGAGACAATCAGGGTTTGGAAAGCAATGCCCAATCTAGGGAAGTGCATGGCGGCTTCTGCCGAAAGCCCCAGGGCAATGCCTGCTTGCGTGATAAACGCCATCCAAGACAAGGCGCTAAACTGCTTCGGCGCGTTGGCCAATCGCCCCCCAAGGTTCGATCCTATGTAAATGCTCAATGCACGGGTAACGAACAATAGGGCTGCAAAAGGCAACATGGCCCAAAGCAAGGAGGCTTCGAGTACCAAGCCCGTTAGCGTAAAAAATGCCACATAGACCGGCACACTGAGGTCGTGCAGCAATTCCTCAAATAAATCGCGGTGCGCCGTAAAGTTGGTCACATAAATCCCCGCAATCATCGCCGTCAACAGCGGCTCAATATGTATTGGGAAAGGTCCCTGAGCAATGGTATAGCCCTTAATGGTTTTCGACATCCAAAAAATGGCATAGCCCAAGAACAAAATGAGCGCCATTTTACTGGCATTCGGAATTCGGAATAACAAGACTTGTTTCAAGACAAATCCGGTCAAATATCCAACACCCAGAGCAAGCATTAAGTCCAGTATAATCAATAAAATAAACCGAAGATCAATACCCTTACTTGCATCCAACAGCGGTTCTACAAAGTTTACACTAAGGGCAAAACAAAAAACGATGGCCACATCTATTACCACCGTGACACTTAGTGCCGTCCGTGTAAAGGGTCCTTTTGCACGCACTTCCTTTATCACAGCAATGGTTGATGGGGGCGACAAAGCCAGCAAGATGGTGGCCCCCAATAAAGCAACAGCCCATTTGGAAGAGGCATCAAAACCTTGTGTAAAAGGAATATAGTGACTGAGCAAAAAGATGAGCGGGCTTCCCACCAAAAGCATCACACTGATGATGCCCGCCGCAATCAGAACGATGGTTTTGACCTGTTTTCGGAGTTCTCTTAGATAAAGCTCGCTCCCTGCAATAAATGCAATCAACCCTAAGGCCGCTTGATTGATAAAGAGTAATGATGCATTCGCTTCGTGGGGCAACAGACCCAAGCCCGAAGATCCTACCAAAGCCCCGGCAAATAAATAACCCGTGATATAGGGCAAACGGAAAGCCGAAAACAACTTTCCGATATAGTGTGCAGAAAAGCACAATACAACAAAGGATAAAATGTATTGGAGGTTGATCGGCATGGAAACATCGTGAGGTTGGCGAAAGATACGTCAAATTTGCTGGTAAAGCATCTTCCGTTAAGGCAATGTTTTTAGCGTACCGCCCGCTATAAAACAAAACAGCAAGGGGGATGTCCAGAAAATTTGGCAACCTCTTTGGAAACACCGTAGTTTATGGGTTTGATACAAAAATAACAAAACCGATCCCCGATTCACGTTGCCGCTATGAACAAATTCCGATTTATTGCCATTATTCTCTTGTGCTTCGGCGCACATCGCCAAACCCTACCCGCCCAGGGCCTTACCAGTCCGATTCTTGGAAAAGTTTCCTGTAACAACGAATTTGCCTCTGGATACCCATGTAAAAATATAGACCTACTTGCTTATCTTCCTAGACATGCAGTGGGACTAAAGGTAAAAGATGGCACTGTGGAGGGCGAATTGTCTGGTAGTTGGGGTTGGACCGATCCTGGGTCGGGAAGAGAGTTTATGCTGGCAGGAACGTCTGACGGGACCTCTTTCATCGAGATTACCAATCCGGAAAAGCCTGTTTATTTGGGTATGTTGCCTATTCCCACTGGTACGATACCCAATATTTGGCGGGAAATCAAAACCTATCAGCATTATGCCTTTATCGTGGGAGATGCAGCAGGGCCACATGGAATGCAGGTTTTCGATTTGCATCAATTGCTTGGCGTGCTAAGCCCACCGGTAACCTTTAGCGCGTCTGCACATTACACCGGAGCCGCCAATGTACATGACATTGTGATCAATGAAACTTCTGGATTTGCTTATCTGGTAGGAACGAATGGTTCCAGCCCCAGTTGTGGAGGCGGTTTGCATATGGTGGATATCCGAAACCCACTCCAACCCCAGTTTGTGGGGTGTTTTTCGGAACCCAGAACCGGAGGGGCGGGAACGGGGTACATCCATGACGCCCAATGTATCCATTACCATGGACCGGATACCCGCTATACTGGACGAGAGCTATGTTTTGCTTATGCCGAAACGGCTGTCAATATCATTGATGTTACAGATAAATCCAACGCCAAATCCCTCTCTGTCACCACGTATCCGAACGTCGGATATGTTCATCAAGGCTGGATCACCCCAGACCACCGATATATTTTTATAGACGACGAGTTTGATGAATCGAGAGGTTATACGGGCAATGCCACCCGAACCATTATCATGAATGTAGAAGACCTCTTGCGGCCGGTTCTCGCAAAGGAGTACTTTAGCTTTTCATCTGCCATTGACCACAATCAATATGTAAAAGGCCGTTATTTATATCAGGCAAATTATACCGCAGGGTTAAGAATTTTGGATGTCATAGATCCAAACAATCCCAAAGAAATAGGTTATTTTGATTGTGTACCGGAAAATGATTCCCCCGTTTATGATGGCGCTTGGAATGTGTATGCTTTTCATAAAAATGATGCCATCACCATAAACTGCATCAACCAGGGCGTCTTCATTGTCCGACCAAAGAGCAATTTGGTTGACAATGAACAGGAGGTTCCATCATCGTTTGGTCAAATTTCGGTCTTCCCCAATCCTTTTTCCACACAAGCACAACTGCGGCTGACCCTTGATCAGGCGCAGCACGTTGGTGTGGCAATCTTTGATGTACTTGGCCGCGAAGTCGGCACACTTCAAACTGGCTATATGCCCTCGGGTACACATGAATGGCCGATTCGCGCCCAAAATTGGCCTGCCGGACTATACCTATACCGTATTCAGGCAGGGCCCACAGTACGTACAGGCACGTTTCAGGTTCGTAAATAGATGCATATGACAACATTCACTCCCCGATCGGTAAAAGTTAAAACTTCGGATCAAGTATTAGAAATTATCTGGACAGACGGCCATAGCAGTGTTTACCCATTAGATGGCTTACGGCGAGAGTGTCCTTGTGCCGGATGTCGTGGCGGGCACGAAAACATGCGTGACTCGTTTGACGTGATACTCTTCCGGTTGCCCGCACTACAAGTTCATTCTATTTCAAAAGTAGAACCCATCGGTCATCACGCGATGCGGATTACTTGGGAAGATGGACACAATGCAGGCATGTATCGCTGGGATTTATTACGAACGGCTTGCCCCTGCGACGCCTGTTTTATACCTCCGGCTACTGAACCGTGATAGACGTTCCAGCATAACCAGCAAAGACACCAATTCCATCACTTATATTGGAATATATTGGAACAGGTTCTACGATAGGAACATCCGAGAACGTCCGCTGGTCTATCACCGAGCGCTCATACAAGTACAACTCAGGGGAGAGACGGGCAATCATTATCCGGTATTTCATGCGGTCGGTAAACAATTTGGCTCCATCGGTGGTCTGGGCTTCCCGATATCGCAGGGTATAACCAGAAAATGTAATAGGAATTTTGATTTGCTGCCCTTCCATCCCCGTATCTAAAAAGGGCGCGATGCGCCTTCGGTCTTCGTCGCCGGATAGTTCGTCGTTAAACGCACCAGAGGTCGCCAACCATTCACTGGTTGTTTTAAAACGATAACCTGTAACCACTGTCGGAAACGTATGATTCCCCGATGCGGTGTCTGTTTCCTGCGATATGGCAATCATATACCGATCACCCACCACAGGCGAATCGGTAAAGGTCATAGCGACCAAAGCCGATAATCGCCGATTTACGGTATTTTGTGGCCCCCGTTCGGTCGAGTGGCTCATAACAACCGTCTCTTGGTCTAACGTCAACCGTTGTGGAAGTTGGCTAAAGGCTGTTGCGGTAGGATATCCCGAAGCGGACACTTCCAGACGATACCCCACTCCGGGCTGCGGTTTTTGGGAGGAAGAACGATAACACGCACAGGATACGACAAAAGGAAGCGTTTCTACCAATTGGTCATTCCCAAAAATCCGAACGGTAGCATCTGCAAAATACGACGTGGCGGTATCGTCTTCAAACCGCTCCTTCGGAAGAGTGACAGATACTTCCCAAAACGTATCTGGAGAAAAAATACTATTGATAATCAATAACTTCGGCAAAGGCAACGCATCGAGCGTCACCGGCTGATTAAATTGTTCGCACCCCATACTCCCCCCAATGAGACAAGCCAACCCAACCAGTTGAACCATGTATAACAATACCTGTTGCATCAATTTTAGGGGTTAAACGGTGGAGCCTCCCGCCTGCCACACATGAAAAAACCGTCTATTTCAGAAGGCCGCGCCGGAAGAATGGAACGTATCGGCTAAAATTACGTCTTATGGGCTTTATTTGAATCCAAATTTGGTTTCATTTTTCTTATTTTAAAAGACTGTATTCAAAATAATCGCTCTGGCGATGACCATTCGATAAAGATTCAACATGTTAAAATTCATTCAAAAGGTTTTTGGCGGTTCGCCAAATGAACGGGAACTCAAGAAACTTTGGCCCCTTGTGGACGAAATTAACGACCACTATAATACACTCCAAAACCTAACCGATGAGGAATTGCGGGCCAAAACCGTCGGGTTCAAATCCGTCATCCGAAAGGCCCTTGAAGAGATTGAAGCCGACAAACAAGCCATTGAGTTGCGCCTACGCGGGATGCTGGATAGTAGCGGCGATGGCGCTCCCGTAGCAGAATTGTCTTTGGAAGACCGAATGGCCTTGTATCAGGAAATCGAGAAATTAGACAAGGAATGGCAAGATACCTTGCAAATAACCTTAGATCAGATCCTACCCGAGGCCTTTGCAGTGATTAAAGAAACCTGTCGGCGTTTTGTGGGGAAAGAATGGATGGCTGGCGGCACCATGATCCGGTGGGACATGGTACCCTACGATGTTCAGTTACTCGGTGGTATTGTCCTTCACAAAGGACGGATTGCAGAAATGAAAACGGGTGAAGGCAAGACCTTGGTTGCCGTTGCTCCTGTTTATTTAAATGCACTTTCGGGGCGTGGAGTACACCTTGTTACGGTTAACCCATATCTGGCTCAACGGGACATGGAGTGGATGCGTCCCATTTTCGAGTTCCATGACCTTAAGGTTGGATGTATTGACCAAAGTGAGCCTCATTCGGAAAGCCGTAAAGCGGCCTACGATGCGGATATCACCTATGGAACGAATAACGAATTTGGTTTTGACTATCTACGGGATAACTCTTTTGTGGTTGAGCCCGAACACTTGATGCAGCGAGCGCACAACTTTGCCATTGTGGACGAAATTGACTCAGTATTGATTGATGAGGCAAGAACACCACTGATCATCTCCGGACCAGTTCCTCAAGCCACCGAAGGCCAATTTGCGCAATATAAACCTTTTGTACAAAAACTTGTAGATGCCCAAGTCCGATTGGTAGCACGTTTTGTGGCCGATGCCGAAAAACACCTCGCAGCCAATAAAACCGATGAGGCTGGCTTGGCCTTGTTACGTGCGCACCGAGGATTTCCCAAAAACAAAGCCCTCACCAAGCTAAAGACAGAATCTGGCGTTTCTCCACTTCTACAAAAAACCGAGTATTTCTACTTGCAGGACAATGCTAAGCGCATGCCAGAGGTAGATGAAGCTCTATATTATGCCGTTGACGAGAAAAACCACTCGTTAGAAATGACCGAAATGGGTCGGAAGTATGTGGCACAATTGGCCAATCACGACGAGAACTTCTTTGTACTCCCCGATGTAGGCGAAGGCATTGCCCGTATTAAAGCCGAAATTGAGGTTGAAATCGCTGCCGCCGACAAAGACTGGACCGATCTCGAGGGCGAAGAACGGGACAACGTCCGACGAGAAATCCTGCGGCGGGCCGAACTAAATCGTCAGGAAAAGGAACGTCAATTGTATGCCGAGGTCTCGGAAAAGGCAGACCGCATACATGCCATTAACCAATTACTCCGCGCATATACCTATTACGAAAAAGACGTTGAGTACATTGTAGAAGAAGATAAAATCCTGATTGTAGATGAACAAACCGGACGGGTTTTGCCCGGACGCCGTTACTCCGATGGATTACACCAAGCAATAGAGGCCAAAGAGAATGTGAAGGTACAGGCGGCTACCCAAACCTATGCCACCATTACGCTGCAAAACTATTTCCGGCTCTATGCCAAACTTGCGGGTATGACAGGTACCGCCGAGACCGAATCAGCTGAATTCTTCTCTATTTACAAGTTGGAAGTAAATGTTATCCCGACCAACCGCAACATTACCCGTAAGGATTTGGAAGACTTGGTTTTCCGGACCAAACGCGAGAAGTATAACGCGGTATTAGACAAAATTGCGGAATACCAACAACGCGGGCAACCCGTTCTTGTCGGTACCACTTCGGTTGAAGTTTCCGAAATGCTTAGCCGTTTGCTTACGCGTAAAGGCATTAAACACAATGTTTTGAATGCAAAAGTGGATCGGGCCAAAGCGGAAGCGCTCATTGTTGCAGAGGCTGGCCAGCGTGGTGCAGTAACCATTGCCACCAACATGGCGGGACGGGGAACGGATATAAAATTGGCACAAGGTATTTCCAATTTGGGTGGATTGGCGATTTTGGGTACCGAGCGCCACGAAAGCCGTCGAATAGACCTCCAATTACGCGGACGTTCTGGGCGCCAAGGCGATCCGGGGGAGAGTCAGTTTTATGTCTCGTTAGAAGATGACCTCATGCGGCTTTTCGGACACGACCGAACGGCTAAGGTGATGGACAAAATGGGCATGGAGGAAGGAGAGGTCATTACGCACCCTTGGGTGACCAAGAGCATAGAGCGTGCACAGACCAAGGTGGAACAAAACCATTTTTCTACCCGGAAGCGTCAGTTGGAATTTGATGATGTTTTGAATGCACAACGCCATGTAATCTATGACCGTCGGATGCACGCCTTAAAAGGGGAACGGCTACGAGGCGATGTTTTGCAGATGCTTCAAGATACCTGTGACGAGATTGCCCGCCAATATGTGCCCTCGAAAGACTTCGATGGCTTGCGCGATGAAGTCTTGCGACAGTTTGCCCTTATCTTGGAGTTAGACGCGGCTACATTCCAAAGCATTACCGAAAAAGCCCTCGCGCAATCTGTCTATAAACAAGCAGAAGCGGCCTACCATGCCAAACGCCAACTGCTAGCCGAGAGTTTTCATCATGGCGTTCAGCAAATGATTAAAAATGCGGTAGAACCACCAGAAAAGATTGTGGTGGACTTTACCGACGGGCTAAAAATCCTGCGGGTGGTGGTGGACGTAGCACAAGTGCTGGCTACTGGTGGCCAAGAAGTGAACGATGCACTGGAACGTGCTGCCATTCTTTCCACCATTGATGACCGTTGGGTGGAACACCTCCGAGAATTGGATGACCTGAAAGAAGGCATTTACCTTCGTGCCTATGGTCAGAAAGACCCCTTGGTTGAATATAAAGTGGAAGCTTTTAGCCTCTTTTCCGACTTGTTAAACGACCTGAACAAACAAGCACTCAGTATTGTATTCCGTTCTGGCCTGTTGGTACAAGAACGGGAACGCGCCGAAACGATTAGGAAAACATCCCGTCTCGATAGTAAACGCGCAAAGGCAACGCAAGCAAAAGCAGAAAGCGGCTTTGGGGTAGGCGCCGATGATGTGTACAAGGAAGGTCAGGCAAAAGAAGACCCAACCGTTAAACAAGCCCCTATTGTTCGGAACAAAGAAGAAAAAATCAGCCGAAACGACCAAGTGAAGGTTATGAACCCGACAACCGGTGAAGTAGTAGAAGTGAAGTACAAAAAGGCCCAGCAAATGATTCAGAAAGGATGGAGCTTAGTCCGGTAAGCCCTTTATTAACATGCAAAAGGGCGTACTTGTGTGCGCCTTTTTCTTTGTTACACGCGGCTACTCTATCAAGAAAACAGCCCAGACGATCCATCTTGTGCAATAGGTCTGTCGGTCTGGAATTTACGGAGCGGCCTACCGATTATAACGCCCCTATATGCTAACCCACAAAACCGAACCACCTATTCCAAAGAGGCCCTTCCTGAGGGATCTTCGCAGATCCTTCAGGATAGCCTTGTTTTTTTTGCTGGTGTCTTTTCTAGTGCGGTTGTTCCTGTTTGTCCCTTTTGGCGTTTCCTCTTCTTCGATGTCTTATAGTTTGTTAAGTGGAGACCTGATTCTGGTCTCGAAGGTGGCGTATGGTGCCAGACTTCCCCAATCCCTGTCGGTTCCTTTTACCAATTGGGTGTTGTCGGAGGATGTTTTGCCTTATTTCCGTTTGCCAGGCTTAGGCAATATCCAGCGTAATGACATCATTGTCTTCAATTACCCGCCCGAAAACCGCACCACAGACCTCAAAACGGCCTATGTTAAACGGGTGGTGGGGATGCCCGGCGACTCGCTACAGATACGTGAAAAGCAACTAAGCATCAACGGAAAGCCTGTTCCACTTACGTCTCTACAAACGCAAGAATGGCTCGTCACACTTATTGACGAAGAAACGGTCCTTCCTCCTGCACGTATCGAAGCGTTGGACCTAAAGATTCGTTACCGCATTTCGCCCAATGTTTTACTGGTCTCGGCATCGGTGGCCGCCATCGAATCCCTCAAAAGATTGCCCTATGTCTCGATGGCCGCTCCATACATTCGAAAAGCCTTGCCAGACCAGATTTTCCCCGCACATTCGGGGTTCTCATATGATGAATATGGACCCATCAATATCCCACGTAAAAATCAACAAGTAGAAGTAGATAATAATAATTGGCCCTTGTATCAAGCCATAATTACTCGGTTTGAGAGAAACAAGAAGGTTGTTTGGAAAAACCAACAACTGTGGATCAACGGCAAACACATCCGAACATACACCTTCCGTCAAAATTATTATTTTGTCTTGGGTGACAACCGCGACGCTTCTTCTGATAGCAAGTCTTGGGGATTTGTTCCGGAAGATCACCTTATCGGAAAAGCAACACGGGTATTGTATTCGTCAGATTCGCAAACAGGAATCCCTCGAATGGAGCGTATCTTCCTGAAAATCGAGTAACCGAATGTGCAACATTCTCGTTCGTTTGCGTAAGCCGAACCATTGTTTAATGTACATAAAACTTTTTTCTTCTGATGTCAACCCCAAATAAGACCAAAACCCCAACCATCTCCCGCCGCCAATCAAGGGAAGCGGAAAAAAACCAACCCAAGAAAAGTGTTCTACGCGAGTGGGTTGAGACCATTGTTTTTGCCGTTACGTTTGTGGTGATTTTTCGAAATCTGCTCTTCGGCTTTTTTGTCGTCCCGACTCCCTCGATGGAAGGTGAGGTAATGGCGGGCGAGTACATCATTTCCTCCAATTTGCACTATGGCCCACGCCTGCCCATGACGTTGGGAATTCCCTTGATAAATATCCCCATAAAATCCATCACGTTCCCCTATTACCGTTTACCCGGCTTCAGTAGCATCAAACGGGGTGATGTGGTGATTTTCAACCTGCCCCCTGAAGAAAATGTTGTGGACTACAAAACGCCCTACCTTAAACGCCTGATTGGTATGCCCGGAGATTCCCTGAAAATCGAAAATAAGCAGGTGTTTATTAATGGCAAGAAATTGAACCAGCCCTTAAATATGCAACAAAAGTGGACCATTAATTATCAAGACGGCAATAAAACCACTTTGGACGACAACATGACGTGGAATGAAGCACAAAAAATGATTCAGGATGGTTACATCACCTCGGTGACACCTGCGTTATACGAAAAAGATGTGGCCATGCCCTCCATCATGTTTCCCAAAGGCAATAACTGGAATCCACACCAATTTGGTCCAGTCTGGATTCCTAAAGCTGGCTCAACCATTACCCTGACGGAGGAAAATTGGTTGATGTTCTACCGCGTCATTACAACATATGAAGGCCATCAACTTAAATACCTTGGCAACAACACCTTCGAAATAGACGGGGTAAAAACCAATCGTTATACGTTTAGCATGAACTATTACTGGATGATGGGGGATAACCGCGACGACTCGGAAGACAGCCGTTTCTGGGGATTTGTCCCAGAAAACCACATCGTGGGGAAAGCTATTTTCATCTTGTTCTCTTGGGATATCGAGAAAGCCCGCCCTCGATTCGACCATTTCTTCCGCATCATTCGGAACGAGCTTTAGGACGAACGGGGGACGTCCTCATACCACGAATTAAAGGGCAAGGGCTTTCGTTCTTGCCCTATTTTTTTATCCTTATGTAGGGTAACCCGCACCCCACCAAACAAGACCGCTAATTCCGACACCAGCCCCGAAACATCTGCGGGCGGATGTTCTAGCCAGCGAATAGAAATCTGTACGTCCAAATGTTGGTTTTGGTATAATGAAAAAGCCACCACTGGCCAATAACGGATAATTTTAGAGACATCCACTTCGTTCACCAATGTTCCGTTTTTATGGAAAAGCGGAACGGCTTTGCGACCTTGTAACCCATATAGTCGGGGCAAGTGACTGCCACAAATACACCTTCCCGTCACGTACTGCGCCCTATCTCCCGTTCGATAACGCAATAGCGGCAAAAAATCATTCCCGCCACCCGTAACCGTCACTTCGCCGCATTCCTCCTCCCCCACAGGCACACCCAAATCATCCAAAACTTCCACAAATAGATCCGGCATACATACATGAAATCCTTGATCATTCGGACAAGCAAAGGCAATCGGCCCTGTTTCGTTCATCGCATAAAAATCAATCACAGGGCATCCATAGCGATCGGTAAGAGCATTTTTGAGGGAAGAAGACATCTGGAGCGCCGTAGAAACAAAGACCTTGGGACGTAAAGGTATCGCTAACCGCAACAACTCGGCAAAGGAAATGGGGTCTCCGGTCAAAACAGGTGGATCATATTCGGTCAAAAATGCGATGCGGTCAGAAGGGTGTCGCCAAGCATTATCATGGAGGTTAACCTTCATATGAATGCTGCTTCCCCATGTTGATAGCGGAGCCGCATACATAATGGTATTTCGCTGTGCGCACAATAGCGCATTGCCCACCGTTCCTGCATGAAATGTAAGATCTATTCCATATGCCAAAAAGGCGCATTGAAGGGCCAACTGATAGCGAGCAACAGCATAAGGCGTCTTAGGGATCAATAACGGCGTACCCGTTGTACCGGAACTTCCGTAAATCATCATTTGATCGTATGACACATCTTCCGCAACCCACTGTGCCAGATGCGCTACCAGGTCGCCTCGACTGGAAGTGGGTAAATCCATCCAATGAGTTAAGACACCAAAGCCCACAGGGATTCGTTCTTGCAAAGCAGGTGTTACCTCCCGCTTCTCCAATAACCAAGACAAGAGCCAATCTGGCAGAAACGGCAAATCCGCAGTCTTTCTATCGGCATACATCTGCATTTTTTGCCCTAACATCCGTAAGGGTATTGCATCGGAAGGGGTTAATTGGTCGGAACAGGAAAAATTCCACTTTGGCGCCCTTGGATGTCCCAACACTTCTGCAAGCCGCGCTTGCAACCAATCTTCCGAAACGACGGTTTGCGGCCCCATGTCCCTCTCATTATTTAAGCAGTGTGGCCGATCGGACGTGCGATTGCGTGGTGCCCGTTGCACGAATGAAGTAAAGGCCATTCGCCAAGTTCTCGGCTTCAAACAAAAAGGACTTGGTTTCCTGTGCAGCCAATACGCCATTAAAGAGTTCTGCTACTTTCCGACCAAGCGCATCAAAAACCGACACATTTACCCGTTCTGCCTTTTCAACCGTAAGGGTTAATCGGGTAACAGGATTAAATGGATTGGGATAAGGAGGCGTAAGGACAAATTGCTGAGGCTGCTCTTCGGTTTCATTAGCAACCAAAAGGGCCTTATTTACTGCCGCTAAGGCGTCTATTCGCCCATATCCAAAAACCGGATTGGGGATTTGCGAACCTGGAACACCACCACAGATCTCGGTAGTTGTATGGGGTACGGCTGTCTCTTTAATAATTTGTTCGATCTGATCCACATGTCCCGCCAATTTGGGATTCGCCGAGATCATCAATGCAACCATGCCAGCCACATGCGGACCCGCCATGCTGGTTCCACTAAACGCCGCATAAGCATCGCCTCTAATACTAGAACGCACATTGTGTCCGGGTGCAGCAATATTGGGCTTCATCCGGTTGCTGGCATCAAAAGTGACCAATCCACGTGAACTAAAAGAAGCCGCTTCGTTGTTCACATTTGTTGCAGCCACACTAAACGATTTTTCAAAAATAGCAGGGCCATACTGGACCGTCCCGCAGGTGGGGCCAGAGTTTCCGGCAGACACCACCACCATAACACCCGATGAACGCAGGTTATTTACGGCAGCCTCGAACGGAATCAGTTCAGTAAGCGACGGACACCCTTCTTCCGGTGCGCAGTACCACGAATTATTAATCACGTGCGGGGCTTTGGAAGGGTCTGGATTTTGGCCATTTACATCGGTAGGCGCCAGCATCCACTGGAAACAAGCCAGATAAAAAGAAGGCGCTCCCCATCCACGTTCCATATTACGACAGGCCACCCATTTCGCTTCCGGCGCCATTCCAATCACATTTTCACCATCCAATCCAACCATCGTGCCCATCGTATGCGTGCCGTGATTGTCGTCATCGCAAGGTACTTTAAGGTCTAATCCGCATGGATTGGAACCGCTTGTATTCAAAGGACTGTTCTGCTTAACACCATCAAACCAGTTATAGTCATGTGATGCGTTTACCCCATCCCAACCTCGGTATTGCAATTTGATTGCCGGATGGTCCCATTTAAAGCCTGTATCTAATCCACCCACAACCGCTCCTTTTCCCTTAACACCTAAGCTGCTCCAAACTTGGTCGGCACGAGTCTTGCTAATGCCCCATTCTATGCCCGTAGGGGGAGCAGCAGGCTCCATCTGGACGTTGGCCATATGAATTCCCGCCCGATCACTGGTAATGTGCTGAACTTCGGGGAATGCGGCTATCTGTTCTAATTGTTCACGGTTAACCGTCACCGAAAGGGCATTAACCACCCAAAATGCCTTGTATGATAATTGGTGTAGGTCTAACCAAGCCTTGACCACCTGCTGCGACTGGTCTGCGGCCAACCGGAGGCGGGCATATACCATCTCGGCCATTGCCTGCTTGGTGGGCAATGTTGCTACTTCCGAAAAGTCTGGCACTTCGCGAAACAATACAAGTACATCAGCGGCATCATCCTGTATATCTGTCAAAACCATATCCGTGATTTTAGTGGATGAAGCCTGACCGTATAGAAAGGGGGTACCAAAGAAAAACAGGGCAATGGTCCAGAGATAGCATGGACGAATTAAACGCATTATCATAAGATTTTAGGAATGGATATAAGCGAATAGCCGCGAACGGCCAATACAAAGTAAAGGACAAACACGAAAATGTTGCGGATGAAGGATCGTTCTTTTGCAAATTTCCGGCCAAGATTTAATTAATTAGTCCATTTTCAGTGAAGAAAACATGAACCATCTCCCCTTAATCGTCTTGTGGATTTGGTTTAGGTTCCCGAAAACGCCTATCTTTGCATATGTGTTTTAAACCCCATTATTAAGACCAGCAGTCTAAATCGTTTCCTTACACCGATGTTCCACGTGCAGTCATCTTCATGTGGATTGTCAAAAACTTATTTTTTATGGATTCATCCCGATTATTGTCTGCTCTCAGTCTGGTTGTGTTGGTGGCCTTCTCAAGCGTTGGAACTTCTTCCGCCGCCGTTGTTGTAACAAATCGTGCAGTTAATGGATTGGTCATGGAAATGCCCGGCCCTAAACCGATGCCGATCTCTCGTGCCAAGGCAATGCTTCGTACAATGCCGGATAAATGGCGCGGTGTTCCGTATCGTTTTGGGGGAACTTCCCGGCGTGGTATTGACTGTTCGGCGTTTGTTCAACAAGTGATGCAAGATGTTTTTGACGTTTCGGTACCCCGCAACACCAGCGGACAATCTGGCGCAGGCGAACGTGTTTCCAAAGGTCAACTTCAGCCTGGTGACCTCATCTTGTTTTCTTCCCGCTACAGCAGCAGTGGCCGTCATGTAGGGATCTATGTGGGCGATAACGAATTCCTCCATATCTCCTCAACCCGAAATCGGGTGGTTATTGCAAATCTGGACAGCTATGGCAACTCGCCCGGCCTCCGTTTTTCACAAGCACGCCGTGTTGTGAAGTTGGATGCCGACGAACCAAACTTTGAATTGCCAGAAGAAACCAACCCCTTGGCCCTCCCGATGATCGCTACCAAAACGATGCAACGGGTAGTTCTTGCGGGAAGCGCTGCTTTCTAAAAGGACCCATCCAGCCTTCTAAGAAGATCGTTCATTCCACCAATGGGCGATCTTTTTTTTATGCTTGCTAAACTATGGCATGAGATTTGAATCTTATTTGTTTGCTACCAAGGAATTTCTGCTGATATGTTACTGAAATATACGCTGAATGGCCTTCTTCAAGAGGTTCAAATACAAAAAGAAGTGGTTACGCTGGGCCGATCGGCACAATGCGAAATCCAGCTTGATGACCCTGGATGCCTGCTCAGCCGTAAACATGCCCGCATCTATTTAGAAAACGAACTCTGGCATATTATGGACTTGGGGAGCCATAACGGTACTTGGTTGGATGGAAAACGTCTGACACCCCATCTCCCATACCCCCTAAACCCGCAATCGGCTATCGTTTTGGGACGCATTCTGATAGAGCCTATTTTCCTCCAAAAAACATCTCCTGTGCTGTCTAAGCCAATGCTCATGACCCCTTCCGGCGATTCTTTGGGGACCTATCAAGCGATCAATACCGCATCCGAAGCACCACTCCATCAAACAGTTGCCCACTGGATCCAAGAGCAAGACCCTGCCTCCCCTGCTACATTACATGGTAAGCAACTTCGAGATTTATTAAACGCCATTAACGAATATGCAGCAACTTTAGACGAGGATGCCCACTTGGCGTACCTGATCGAAGTATTTACAGACGGGACGCAAGACATCCGGGGTGGTGAAATTGGGCGGTTTTTGCGGGCTGTACTCCGTCGCTAAGTCATTCCTTGGCGCGATTGGGCTGCCAATTATAGTCGAAGCGAACTTTTTTTCCCTCGAATTGCGTTAAGGCCGCAAGGGTTTTTCCCTCTTTTCCAGAGAGCATTTTTTTCAGAAGGACATAATCTGAACGATTAGAAGACATAAACCCTATCAAAAAATCTCCCGCTTTTTTACCCGAAAGATCGAAGTCCGGCCCAAACCATTGAACTAACGAAGTAACAACCCATTCGTTTTTTTGTCTGTCCAATCGAAAATGCTGCGGACTATTTACAAAAGCAGCCATTGCTTTTTTGAGTTGTAACTCCATTGGTCCCTTACTTAGTGGGGCAGGCAAAAAAGCCGGACAAGACAAAGCCCCACAATTCAAAACCACATGAAGACGTGGATCTACTTTTCCTACACGTAGGTACGCTGGCACCTGGCTGCTTGCTTGTCTGCGCAAAATTCCATGCTCAATCTCGTCTAAACTCAACCCCATTCCCCCCACCAAAAATGGCGTTTTAAAAAAAGCATCGGCCTTGCCCGAACGGACAATATCGGCAATATGGGGCGACTCAAGTAGGTTCTTAAGCATGAGCACATTATACGCATCTGCCCAAAAAGCCAATTTCTGCTCATCTGTACGGAGTTTTAGGGCATCATAGGTTTCGATCGCACGTAGCACGGAATGGAAAACGGTTGTTTCTTTTTGGAGAACCTGGTAACGAATCAACCCGTCTTTCGTGACGATCTTTGTCAACAAGCCTTCGTAATCAGACACCCACTCTTTGCTTGCAGACACCCCATTTGCCCGGCTTTTGGGCTGCGAAGAGCTACTTTCGGCAACCACGACCCATAGCAACACGATCAACCAGATTTTTTTCATCAGATGCTCCGTTAAAATCTGCAAAAAAGAATTAAGTAGCGACATGATACATCAACTGAACCACCCCATTTTGATAGGATATAACCTGATCCAGATGCCACGACGACGCTTGAGGCGTGCCTTGAGGTGTGCGCAGAAATAAGGGCCTTCCTTTGCCCAAGAGGATGGGAATGAGGGTAAGGATCATTTGGTCAATAACTCCTTCTTCCAGACAATAGGCGTTTAATTCACCCCCGCCCACGAGCCATATATCTTGAATGGCTTTTTCTTGCAAGCCTCTTAGAAAGTGCCCTACCTCCGAGGTGACCACCTCCGTATGCGGCGTATTAACCTTAAAAAAACCATTTCGAGAAGCCACATAGGTTTTCTGTTCTGGATAAGGCCAATCAACACCTAAAGACAAAATGTGCTCATACGTTTTCCGTCCCATAACCACCGCCTCTACGCCAGACAAGAAATGGACATAGCCATAGTCTTCTTTTTCCGGATTCGGGAATTGTTCTAACCAGTTCATTTCTCCTTGTTCGCCCGCAATATAGCCATCTATGCTGGTGGCGATGTACAATACGACTCGGCCCATTATGGTCGTGCGGATTTAGGTGTCCCCAGTAGGAAAAGAAGCGGAAGATGAAATCTTTTACGCCATGCCCGCTCCGAATGATCCTCGCCTTCAAATTTCAGGGTTTGCCAGTTTTCCGAGTTGTATCCTTTTGCTTTTAAAATCGCATCCGCCTTTTGTTGATACGGCTCATATAACGCATCCAACGTAGCGGTTCCAAAATCAAAATATAATTTGTGTGTTTGGGGCGAGGGTAGCTTTTCCTGCATATAAGCCATAAACGTCGCGGGTATCGGATTCATTTCCGGCGCAAAAGCCCCCGGCCAATGGGTGGAAATACACGCAGCACCACCAAAAACATGCGGGTATTCACTGATGGCGTAAAAGGAAATAAGACCACCCATACTCGAGCCAGCAATAAAAGTATGCGCCCGTCCTTTGTATGTAGAAAACCTACGGTCTATAAACGGCTTTAACTCATACACCAAAAAACGAAGATATTGATCGGATTGTATTTTTGCGGAGAAAAGCGTATTCCCGTTGGTTCGGTTAGACGCATAAAGAGAGTCTTGACGCGCTTTCGGCATAGACTCAAAAGGCTTTTGTGGGAAATATTCACTATGGCGCTTAGAGCCATTATTCCAAATGCCTACCACAATGGTTTCACGAATTTTTTTACCTCGGATCAGTTCACTCATGGTTTCATCAACCCCCCATTCCTGTTTATTCCAAGTAGTGGTGGAATCGAACAACATTTGCCCATCGTGCATATACAAAACGGCATATTTCTTCTTCGGCGAATATCCTTCCGGAAGCCAAACCGCAATAGGTCGCGGATCCACATACTTGGAATTGAATTTCGGAAAATGGTGTATCTTTCCCTCCGAAACTTGTTGGGCGCGCATGGTTACAACACTTCCCAGCAATGCGAAAAGCAATAGAAAGGAGGAGCGGGATAAGTTGTTCATATGGGTGTTCTCTGGATTGATTCGCCGTTACGAAAGCAACGACTTCACCGTTGCCTGTATGCGTTTACCATCCGCCTTGCCTTTCAGTTTTCCCATCACGGCCCCCATCAACTTACCCATTTCTTTGGCCGATGAAATACCCAATGTGTTCATGGTTTCTTGAACCACCTGAGCAATTTCTTCGTCGCTCAATTCTGCAGGTAAATACGATTGGATGATCTGAAGCTCTTCTTCTTCGGTTTTAGCTAAGTCCTCACGTCCGGCAGCCCGAAATTGGGCGATAGAGTCGTTGCGTTGCTTGGCCTGTTTTTGGAGTACGGCCAATTCTTGTTGCTCCGTCAAAACCGCCTCGCCGCCTTGCCGATCTTCTATTTCTTTTAGCTGTAACGCCGAAATGAGTGCCCGAAGGGTGCGGAGTTTGGCTTGGTCTTTGGCCCGAAGCGCCTGTTTGAGTTCTTCTGAAAGTTTGGCTTTTAAGCTCATGGTATTTGGTTTTTGGTATTGGCTAACGATGGGGAGAAAAGGTGGTTCCGAAAAAACACATCTTCATATATTGAATGAACATAGTACCGCTCACTTCAAGACAAGCCTTATCGCAACCACAGCCAATCCAGTTTGAGCAATGGCCAAACCCCAGCCCGCTTTAGTATCTAATGCTTTAATTTGGGGCCGCAAGGCGGGATCTCCGCTTACCTTATATAGGTCATACAGGTCGTCTGCCTTAAACTTATTTTGAATCGAATATACCAATCCGGCAATGGTAGCTGTTCCACCTAAAACCGAGAGCCAGCGGTATTCTTTGGTAGGTATTTTTTGCAAAAGAGAAATCTTTTGGGAGTCTATAGGCTTTTTTTGAAGGTTTAATGTAGTAGTTTTACAAGGAGACAATGTGGCTTCTGCCGGAATAAATCCTTTTTTTTGTACAGAGACGGGCAACGATTGGAGTTCTCTGATAAGAGTCATAGGCGTTGTGCCCAAGTATTTCCAGCCCGAACGCACCTCTGCCCCAAATGGAAGGCTTGCGAGTTCAAAACGACTAAACCGATGGGCTTGTAGCAC
Organism: Bacteroidetes Order II. bacterium; assembly: GCA_016788705.1. Classification (NCBI taxonomy): domain Bacteria; kingdom Pseudomonadati; phylum Bacteroidota; order unclassified Bacteroidota Order II.; species Bacteroidota Order II. bacterium. Next base: position 22,043 of record JAEUSQ010000029.1, on the reverse strand, counting down.
CGCCTCTTCATTTTCTACCAATCGGATTGTGTAATCAAACGTTATGATCGCTTCGTTTTCAACCAAAGTCCCCCCACATCGCACCCATACCCCTACCGGATAGGCTCCGGTGGGTACGGTAAGCACGGTATCGCGTTCAATCCTTAGGCTTTTGTCTGGAAAACGGACAAAGACCACATGGGTACTGCTCGCTTGGATCGAAAGACGGCTCATTTCTTGTGCTTGTAGCCGCTCTAATCCTGCAAAAATCAGGATCCATACCAAAATGTATTTCATATTATTTAATCTGGATTAGCGGACCGAGATTTCTGGACGGGGCGCCCGATTGCCACCAACTGATTAGGCTCAAACGACACAAAAAGCCGTCCATCGTGCAATATAGGAACCGACTTTATGCGGCCCTTCAATACCAAGCGGTCTATCAATTCGCCCGAAGCAGCCAAAATCCGATACAAGGTTTTGTCCTGACACCCCGCAAACACCTCGGTTCCGGCCCAAAACAGCGGCGCCGTACAAGCCCCTTCGGTTTTTAACGTCCAGACCAAAACTCCATTTGTGATGTTTAGCTTGCGAATCTGCTCATCACTTCCACCGAAGACCAGGCCATCCGGCCCAAGTGCGGCAGTCCCCAACCGAACCGCTTCGTTATGTAGGTTGTATTGCCAGATTTCTTCTCCGTTGTTGACGTTCAAAAAGTATAAGCGTCCGCGCATGGTAGAAACCGCCACTTTTTCTTTTTGCACCGAAAGTGCTGCAAAAACAGGTTGTTCCACCTTTTTTTTCCACAGAACCTGACCTGTTTCGGCATTTAAAGCCCCAATTTCGCCAGAGGCCGAGGCCAGCAGGATTTTCCCACTTTCCAAAACGGGGGTTCCATAGATGGCGGCGGGTTGTGTTAACCATGTGGTTTTCCAGATTTCGCGTCCGTCGGTTGGGTCTATTGCATACACGGTCCCATTCGCGTCCACAAAACACACCTTGTTTCCAACTTTTAGCAGGCCTGTTTCGCTTTTCAGTCCTTTCCGCCTCCATTTTATGGCAGCACGGGTGTATTGGTATGCTGTCAGATGATACCGTCCACTGGTACCAGCCACCAACATCAGGTCATCAGCCAAAATGGGCATCCCACGAATGCCTTCTCCAAGGGGTACATACCCTATTTTTCTCCCGCGTTCTGTACCAATGGCATGTACCTCTCCCTTCAGTGTAGCAGCCAATAAAACCCCACCTGAAGCCATTATTGTAGAGGGCCCCATGCCAGAGGCGATATTATATTGCCAAGCCACTTCTAATGGGCCGTTAAATGCCCCTGCGGTATAATAACCCGCCTCCGGCCCATCTTCCTTGATCCAGTCTCCATTCTTCAGGTGTACATCCGGTATTTTTACATTTGCACAACCGGACAAAGCCCATAGGACAAAAAGAAACACGAACCATAGGTGGGAGACGTTCGGCACGATAAGATGCTGTTTAAATAGACGCATGATGCTTGTCCTCAAAAATCCCAACCGAATAAAAACTGACGAAACCATTGTTTTTCCCGAAGGGCTTCATTTAGCCGCCAACCGAGATCGTAGCGCAGCAACAAACCTCCAAAAAGGTTTAGCCGAAATCCGAAACCCGTTGAAAAATGGGTTTTTCCTGTAAGCAGTTGAGATTCCTGAAACCGGTAGCCCTTATTCCATGCGTGGCCGGCATCAAAGAAGAGGGCGCTTCGCAAATTTGCAATACCAAAGGGCGCCAAAACAGGTGCAACAACCTGAGGATTTTCGAGAAGTGGGAACCGCAGTTCCGCAGAACCAAACCACGTTTTGCTGCCCCGAATATCAAATAAGGGGTAGCCGCGCAAGTCCCATGACCCACCCATATAAAACAGACGGGCTTCGCGCCCTTCGTTCATTCGCCCCATACCCCGAATGGCAAACGTGATGCTTGGTGTAAGCCGGAAATACTTACGCACATCGGCGATTAACGTATAATAACTCACATTAGAGCGCCAAACATCGGTGGTATATCCAGCTGACAGGTTGGCACGAAAACCATCTATCGGGCCATTCATCCCATACAACGCCGAATCGTGAACAAAGGAAACCGCATTCGAGAGCAACAACGCCTTTCGGCGGAGGTCTTTGGTTAAAACTTGTTTATCACTCCAGTTCAATCCGGTAACAATCTCGAAACGGTCAAAAAAACTGATCGGGTACGAAAGCGCGCCATAGCCACCCAATTCGTTCTCCCAAACAGCCGGATAGACCGCCGCCGCATCTGGATCGGTGAGGTCGTAGCGCAACCCCCCATTCCGGTAAATCCCATAGGCCGTGCTCGTGCGTTTTTGGAATTGATAACGGGAAACGGAAAAACTCATGGAACGCAAAAAGTCTCGCTGATTTCTGGACGTATTGTATAAGGTTACAAGAAAATAATCGTTCCCCAGCATATCGGAAAACACCATATACCCTCCGCCATTGGTACCATACAAAGCAGTCTGATTAATGACCGTTTGTGCTGCATCAAGGCTATATCGGCGACGATATGGACTATTGGAGACCTCGACTTGTCCAGATTCCAGCTTTGCCCATACAGGGGATGGTAATGCCTTGGTTACTGGTCGTAACAAGGGACCCTCTTGCACTTGGAGCAGGGAATCTATCTTCCCAAAAGCCCGAACTTGAAACCGGAAACCATCCATGGCTGTCGCCAACAACTGTCCATCCGAGGTCCAATAGGGATCAAACAAAACCGATGTGGTATGGGTGAGACGTGTTTGCCGCCATTGCTCCTTCACCGAAACCACCCAAGCATTCTGTGCTTGCCATTTTTGTTGCTCTTTCTCGGTTCGGATAAACACCACCGACTGACCATCTGGGCTAAACCGAGGGCTAAGGTCTAATTGTGGGCCTTGCGTTAAATATTGTATTTGACCCGATGTGGGTTCTATCAAAAACAAATTATAAGACCCCTTCCCGTATCCAGAACGATCACTGGAAAACACAATGTGCGCACCATCCGGCGCCCAGTCTGGATCGCGGTCATCATGTGAATCGTGGGTTAGTTTATGGGTTTCGCCCGTTTCCAAATGATAAGTATAAATATCCGAAAAACCACTTTTCTCTATACCAGTCATAACCAATTGTTTGCCGTCAGGATGCCATGCCGGGGAATATATGGCCACCAGTTCCGGAATTCGAATGGTATTTATTACGGCGTTCCGGTTTACGTCCATCACATGCACCACGTCCTGTTCCCCGCTCTTGGTCACAAACGCCAATTGTCCTTTTTTGTTGACCGACATCCGGCTTTCAAAAAAATGAAATGCCTCGAACCGCTCGTTCCTTTCCCCTTTAAGGATCACCGAGGGCTTCTTTTCAACCACATAACGTTCATTAACCTTTGTTTTAAAAAGGCTACCCGTAGATCCTGAACTCCCATTTGCCAGTACCCAACGTTGGCCTTTTGCATCGGTATAAGCCACTGGTTTCATAAAATAGCCCCGCCAATAAACAGGTACCGAGACCCGTGAGGCCGGTAAGTTGGACTGTAGTTCTGGGTAGTATTGGGCTTTTAGCCATGCCTCCCAATCCTCACCAAACTTCCGATACGGGATCTTTAGGGTGCGCTCAATTAATTTGTCAAAATAAGTTTCCTTCCAAAAATCTTCGATCAGGCGAAGCAAATATTCGTCCCCCCACTTTTCGGCGATGAACCGACAAACCGATTCGCCTTGTTTATACATCAAATACGTCCCATAAATCCGGTCTATGTCTTCGAGCGGAACCAAAGCATTTGAGGCAATGGCATCCCGAATCATCATCTCGTGTTGGTGATCGGCCTCCCCAGACCAAAACTCGGCCAGTCCTTCTGTAAACCACAGAGGCGGCAAGCGATCCGGCGGCTTACGATAATCTCGCATGACCCTGGCTAATTTATTAAACGTAAATACATGTACCAATTCGTGCCGTATGACCCTCCGAAATCGGTTCAAATCTCCATTTGCTGGAATAACCACACGGCCTTTCATAAATTCAAAAAAGCCCCCCACCCCATCCGGAATAAAGCCATCTATGGTATTGGTCTGCCGGAAATGCAAATTGGTGGCATAAAAAATCATTGGGACCCGCGTGGAGAGCGAGAAATTGAACTTATTCTGTAATTCTAAATAGCATTCTTCCGCAATGGCCGCCCCTACCTGAGCCAATTCTTCCATTTCGGGATAATAATAAAAGTCAAAATGCTCCGTCTTTAAGATTTGCCAGTTAAAGTCGGTATATCGGATTTTATTCCTTCCAAACGTATAGCCCACCTGTGCCGGAGATACATCTGGCAGGAACATCAAAAGGAGCCACATGCCCCATAATAGGATTTTCTTCATATGCGCGGTAACTTGATGCAGCAGGCACGAGTGCTTTATTTACGAACTTGATGAACCTATTCGCCCTTTATCGCATAAAACTTTTTGAAAATGGGATGGTGTACAAAGTTTTTGTATTTGGTTTTGCCTACATGCCGCCCAAGATAAACAAATCCACCCCTATCCGGAACAGTCCTTCCCCGAAACGATCATTTGACGGGTTGAACGGTTGTAAGAAAAACGCTTACAGATTTTATGGGTGATATGTAGTACGCGCAAATAGAGATTGGCATACAGCGAACCTTTTTCCAATTCCGCATCTTACTCTCAAAAGATCACCCCAGATCCATAAACCTATAAGCCCCCAAAACCATGTTGAAGATCAACAAAATCCTCGTCCCGACCGACTTCTCTACGAACGCAGACTTTGCACTCAATTATGCCTTAAAAGTCGCACATACGCTCGACGCGCAAGAGATGCATTTGGTGCATGTGGATCTGTATGGTGAAGTCACGAATGACGATGAACTGATGGACAAACTGAAGCATGTAGAAAAACCTGCCAACGAAGTCCTTCCGTTCACGTATCGCCTCATCCAAGGCCACATTCATGCCGCTCCTGCTCTTGCCGAATATGCGGCTGAAAATGGCATTGATTTGATTGTGATGGGTACCCACGGCCTACGTGGTATGCGCCGCTTCCTACTCGGATCGGTTGCTGAAGAATTGGTTCGCACCGCAACTTGTCCGGTTATTACCCTTCATGAAAATCAAAAAGGCTCCGCAGAAATCAAACGAATCATTGTTCCGGTTGATTTCTCGGATCACAGCCGTACCGCACTCACGCAAGCCAAACACTTGGCTGCTGCTTATGGTGCTATGGTAGATGCCTTGTATGTCATCGAAGAATGGTATTATCCACATATCTTTGGAATGCAATTGCCTTCCTTGGCCGAGACCAATCCGGAAATGAATCAAATGGCAGAGGAATCCCTAAAAAAATTCTATGCCTCCACACCAGGACCAGAAGTTGAACATGCTCTTTCGGTTCATTTTGGAACGATTGTCAATAGCATTCGGGCACACGCTGCCGAAGTCAATGGAGACCTTGTGGTGATCGCCACACATGGAGTAACCAGTGAATGGGAAGAATTGATCGGAAGCGTAACTGAAAAGTTGGTACGCACCAGCGATGTCCCTATGTGGACGATGCGGCCCGTAAAAACGGGCAACAATGACGATACATGGCTAGGGGGTACTACCGCAGCGCATGTTGCTTAATCGGGTATGACGTTTTCTTCAAAAGGAGCCTCCTATTATGGGGGTTCCTTTTTTGTATCGCAAGTGGTCATATTCTGGTAGTTTACTTCTTATATTGGAGACGATGTTTCTAAACGACGGTCGTATGACCTAACCAAGACCGAGGATCTGATTAAAAATCCTATACAAAAGGGCCAAATAGAGAACGCATAATTACCCTTTACCTGATCATCTTACCTTTTAGGCCAAGTTGTACGCCAGAATCCTTTTCCTTAAAATGTATAACCCATTACTTGAATATTTTCTCAAAAAATTCCAATATATTATAGATAAGATATATAAAAAAATATTAATTTTCGACTTTAAGTGTAAAAACATTTTTCAAATTAATATATTTTATTCAATATTATATTTTCTTATATTACTCATCGTATTTTTTCCAACCACAACTCTTTGGATACTGCTTTATCACCAAAAAAGCATCATTAGACAAGAAGTTCAGACACTTCGCATACATGGTATCCAAGAGAAAGAATTGGTTTTATTAAAATTCACCTCTTTAGAACAAAAAAGAATATTACGATGGGAGCATGAAAGAGAGTTTGAGTATCGAGGAAACATGTACGATATTATAAAAACCAGCGTGGAGGGGGATACTACCTATTATTGGTGTTGGTGGGATGAAGAAGAGACAGAGATCAACAACAAATTAAATTCCTTAGCCCTATATATTTCTAAAGAAAAACAAACTGATCAACAAACGGTTGTTCAGATTTATCATTATCTAAAAACCCTTTACTTTCCTGAAAGTACCGAATGGATTTTTTTTAACAAAGCAGATTATCCTCAACTATTTTCCTGGAAAGTAACCCTGTACCAATCCTTCTTTATATCTCCCGCTGTTCCACCGCCTGAAGCAGTTTAAACAGTTACGATTAGATTACTGTCCACTTTTCCGTGTAAAGGTGGACTATAATTGTATTGCTTAAACGTAAAAAAAATTGACACATGAAACACATATTCTATATTACATTCTTCGTCTTTTCGGCCTGTGTAAGTTATGCACAAACCCTCACCGTTAAAGACAAAGAGACCAACGCACCCATAAATCTGGCAAGCCTCAGTAGTGAGACGCCTAAGGGCTATGCCCTGACCAATGTAAATGGTCAAGTAGATATTTCTGGTTTTAAATCCTCTTCCAAAATAGAGATCCGCGTTATCGGATATAAGACCGAAATCGTTACTTATGCGGCATTAGAATCTATGAATTTTGAATTTTTTTTAACCACTTCCGCTACAGAATTGGATGCAGTGGTGGTTTCTGCTACCCGATGGCGCCAGGATGCGAAAGAGATTTCAGCCAAAATTTCTCACATTTCTGCCGCTGATGTTGCTTTGTATAACCCACAAACGACGGCGGACCTTTTGGGTACATCGGGAGAAGTATTTATCCAAAAAAGCCAGCAAGGCGGAGGAAGCCCAATGATTCGAGGCTTTGCCACCAATCGGTTACTTTACACCGTAGATGGTGTCCGGATGAATTCGGCCATTTTTCGAGCTGGAAACATTCAAAATGTCATTTCATTAGACCCGCTTGCTATCGAAAACACCGAAATCTATTTTGGGCCTGGGTCTATTATTTATGGGAGTGATGCGATTGGCGCGGTAATGAGTTTCCATACATTATCCCCACAACTTTCATTAGATCAAAGTGTGTTGATATCAGGAAAAACAGTATCTCGTTTTTCTTCGGCCAATCAAGAGACCACACATCATTTTGATACCCGTATTGGTGGGCAAAAATGGGCATCGGTGAGTAGTTTTACCTATTCTAAATTTGGAGACCTTAAAATGGGTAGGAATGGGCCAGATCAATACCTAAAAACATTTTATGTAGAACGCATTGACCATGTAGATAGGATGGTAGAAAATTCTAATCCACTGACTCAAAATCCAAGTGGGTATTCACAAATAAACCTAATGCAAAAAATACAATATACCCCGGCATCTAAATGGGATTTACACTATGGTTTTCATTATTCCGAAACCTCCGAATACGCAAGATACGACCGATTAATTGAAACGTCTAGTGGTTTGCCCAGTTCAGCCGTTTGGAAATATGGTCCTCAAATCTGGCGAATGAACCAGCTAACCATTACCCACAACAGCTACAACAAGGTCTATGACCGAATGTCCACCCGATTGGCCGAACAATATTTTGAAGAAAGTCGGATAGATCGGCGGTTTAATCATTTCCGATTACGTACCAATTTGGAACAAGTTAAAGCCTATTCCGCAAACCTTGATTTTGAGAAAAATATCCAAAAGAATCGAGTATTTTATGGTGTGGAATATGTATTAAACCGGGTCACTTCTACCGGAACGGCGGTGGACATTCGCAGCGGCATACCGATTTTGGTTCCCGATCGGTATCCAAAATCCGACTGGAAAAGTTATGCCCTTTATGTAAATTTCCAGTTTGAGGTTTCCAAACGGTTGATGGCACAGACTGGTATCCGGGCAAATGTATTTGATATTTTTTCGGATTTTACCCGCCATCTTTCTTTTTTCCCATTCGATTTCACGCGCTCGTCCATACACAATGCGGCCACAACGGGGAGTATAGGAATGGTCTTTAGTCCTGATCCAACCTTAAAAGTCAGCGCCGTTGTCAGTACTGGATTCAGGGCACCGAATGTGGATGACATTGGGAAAATTTTCGACTTTGCCAGTGGCGAAGTGGTGGTGCCAAACACCAATTTAAAGGCAGAATATGCCTATAATGCAGAGTTGGGCCTCGCAAAGCAATTTGGCAAACTGGCTAAGTGGGATATAACTGGTTTTTATACGTACTTAGACAATGCAATGGTACGGCGTCCATTTACGGTAAATGGCCAGGGCAATATCCTCTATAATGGGCAACCGAGTACAGTATATGCCATTCAGAATGCCGCATATGGCACTGTTTATGGGATACAAACCGCGTTAGCAATTAAATTGCCCGCAGGTTTCCAATGGACTTCTCGGTATAATTACCAATTGGGCAAAGAAGAAATGGACAATGGCAACCTAAGCGCCTCACGACATGCTGCCCCGGCCTTCGGCATCACCCGCATCTCCTTTAACCGAGGGAAACTGACATTGGAAGGCAGCCTTGCATATTGCGCAGAAGTTTCGTACCAAAACCTAAACGAGGAAGAGCGCCAAAAACCAAGCCTTTATGCCAAAGATGCTGATGGCAATCCATTTTCCCCTGCGTGGTACACCCTCAATTTTAAGGCCATTTATCCATTTCATACAAACTGGACGGTTAGCGCTGGCATAGAAAACCTCACAGACCAACGCTACCGCCCATATAGTGCCGGATTGGCTGCACCTGGTCGAAACCTTTTGTTTTCATTACAAGCACACTTCTAAGTAAGGTATTTGCCAACAGAGAACGTCAACGATAAGCGGGATTTCACGTGTCTTCTATGGTAAAATGGTATTTTTCGGACATCCGATAGGCATAAAGACTTATAAACAAAAAACGCCGAAGGAGCGGGTCTTTCGGCGTTTTCATTTGAGTGCGGAGTGATTATTTCACTTCGGTAAAGTTGGCATCTTCTACTCCTGCATCACCCGGAGCATCAGCAGGTTCAGTTGTTGCGGCTTGTTGTGCTGCCGCTTCTTCTGATTGTGCCTTGTATAACTCTTCGCTGGCGGCACTCCATGCCTCGTTAAGGGCATTGACGGCGCCTTCCAATTCACTACCATTACGGGCTGCATGGACTTCCTTCAACTTCGCTAAGGCTGTTTCTATTGCCTCTTTTTTATCCGGCGAGATTTTGTCTCCATAATCCTTCAGGTTCTTTTCCGAAGAGAAAATGAGGGTGTCGGCACCATTGAATTTTTCCACTTCTTCTCGGCGTTTTTTGTCCTCTTCGGCGTGCTGGGCGGCGGCATCCCGCATTTTTTGGATTTCTTGCTCAGAAAGACCCGATGAAGATTCTATCCGAATATTCTTTTCTTTGCCCGTTGCTTGGTCTTTTGCTGTTACCGACAAAATTCCGTTAGCATCAATATCGAAAATCACTTCGATGGCCGGGATACCTCGTGGCGCAGGGGGAATCCCTTCAAGGTAAAATTTGCCAAGAGACTTGTTGTCTATGGCCATGGAACGATCCCCTTGCAAAACGTGAATCTCTACCGAAGGCTGGTTATCGGCAGCCGTCGAGAAACGTTCTGATTTTTTGGTAGGGATGGTGGTATTGGCCGGAATCATTACGGTGGCAACACCGCCTAATGTTTCAATACTGAGGTTAAGTGGGGTTACGTCTAACAATAAGATATCTGTAACATCCCCCGACAAAACCCCCCCTTGAACCGATGCGCCAATGGCCACCACCTCGTCTGGGTTAACCGAGCGGTCTGGTTTTTTGCCAAAGAAGTTTTCCACCACTTCTTGTACTTTTGGAATACGGGTAGAACCACCTACCAAAATCACCTCATCCACTTCCGTTGGTTTTAACTTGGCGTCGGCCAAGGCTTTCTTCATCGGATCGAGCGTCCGCTGAATCAAATGGTCCACCAATTGCTCAAATTTGCCCCGGCTCATTTCCATATTCAGGTGTTTGGGGCCATCGGCAGTGGCTGTAATAAACGGCAGGTTGATAGAGGTATTGGTGGCAGAAGACAATTCGATTTTGGCTTTTTCAGCCGCTTCCTTCAACCGTTGAAGGGCCATTGGGTCTTTCCGAAGGTCCACGCCCTCTTCCTTTTTAAAGGTATCGGCCAAGTAGTCTATGAGAACTTGGTCAAAGTTATCCCCCCCAAGATGGGTATCGCCATTTGTCGAGAGTACTTCAAAGACGCCGTCACCCAACTCCAAAACCGAGATATCGTAGGTTCCACCGCCCAAGTCATAAACAGCCACTTTCATATGGCTTTTTTTCTTGTCTAAACCATATGCCAAGGCGGCAGCTGTCGGCTCATTAATGATACGCTTTACCGTCAATCCGGCAATTTCACCCGCTTCTTTGGTGGCCTTACGCTGCGAGTCGTTGAAGTATGCAGGTACAGTAATTACCGCCTCGGTTACTTTTTCACCCAAATAATCTTCTGCCGTTTGCTTCAATTTTTGGAGGATCATCGCCGAGACTTCTTGAGGTGTGTAAATTTTTTCCTCAATTTTAACCCGTGCGGTGCCATTATCGCCCCGTACTACCTGATAAGGAACCTGTTTGAGTTCTTCTCCCACTTCATCGTACCCACGTCCCATGAAACGCTTGACGGAGAAAACTGTATTTTGTGGATTGGTAATAGCCTGACGTTTTGCAGGCGCACCCACGAGGCGCTCGCCATCTTTTTTAAATCCTACAACCGAAGGCGTGGTGCGTCCACCCTCGGCATTCGCAATTACAATTGGTTCGTTACCTTCCATTACAGCCACAACCGAATTGGTGGTACCGAGGTCAATTCCAATGATCTTTCCCATGATATTGATGTTCTGAGGTTGATTGTTATACAAGTTTATGATTTGCACATATCTCTCCCAAGCAGTGTGCCGATTCTCTTTTTCATGCCAGAATGTCACACCCCATTTATTCTGTTTGATAATTCTTTACAACTCCGCAACTTGGTATGACGAAAAAGTATTAGCTTTAGCAGATAGTATGTGGAATGACGCCTGAACAAAGCAGTACTTCTGCCATAAAAGCACCCTGACAGCATCAACCAGAATGACCTTATCCTGTGACCAAAAAACTTCCTAATTTTTTAAGCCTCAGCCGGATTGTGCTGACGCCCGTTTTTATTTGGCTGATCCTCACCCCGACGTTGGAAAAAAGACTTTTGGGCGGTATGGTGTTTATTATTGCAGGATTATCAGATTACTGGGACGGCAAATTGGCACGTCAATGGAAGGCGAAATCGCGTTTTGGTCAGTTTTTAGACCCGTTGGCGGATAAAATATTTGTTCTTGGCACCTTTCTGGTACTGCCTTTTTTAGTTCCAGAGATTCCTTGGTGGTTTGTGATCGTGATTGGTATTCGTGACCTCTCTGTTACGGCACTCCGTTCTTGGGCTGAGGCCCAAAGCACCTCCATTCCCACATTATATAGCGCAAAAGTAAAAACCACCCTTCAATTTGTTTATCTGGGATGGGTGCTGGTTTGGTTGATTTGTACCCATATTCCTCCCATTGCAGGCATCAGTAAATACCTACTTACCCAGTGGCCGATGTCGCTTTTGATGTGGGTCACCCTCCTTTCCACCGTCGTTACGGGGCTTCAGTATGCCCAATATGCCCTAAATCCTTTACCCTCGCAAGAATCATCGCCCTAATAGCTCTTTGGAGACTTTTTCGTGTTCTTTACGTTTAAGATTTATATCGGCGGGATGGATTCATGTGCCACGTTGCCGTATATTCCGAAACCTTCGCAATGCTGGTTTCCTGCATGTCATTATTTCTTTCCACCATATCGTTCCTTTAGCCATGGACAGTCTATTTGAAGACGTTACCCCACGAAGCGATCAGGCGCTCCCCCTCAATACTACCCTAAATGGCGAATATACAGTAGGTCGGGTACTTCGGCAGAGTGGCAATGGATTTACCTACCTCGCAAAAGACCCCAATGATCGGTTGGTGGTGGTTCAGGAATTATTCCCCAAACACCTCGTCTCCAGAAACTTAGGAGAAACCGAAGTCAGACCTATGACTACCCAAGCGGTGTTTGACCTTTCGGGCGGGATCGAAATGATGCTTCGGGAAGGAGACGCCTTACAACAAGTAAACCACCCCAGTGTTGCAAAAATTCAAGAAACTTTTGCCTCCAACTCGACGGCCTATGTCGTGAGTGCTTACTACGAAGGGCGCACGCTTTCCGACTTAATCATGAAGCATGGTGGGCGTCTTGCGGAACGCATGGCGCTAGAAAATGCCCTACTGGCCCTTACAGGTCTAAAAGCCATACACGACCGAAAAGTGGTCCATAAAGGCATTAAGCCGGAACAAATTTATATGCCCGCTGCCGGAAAAATGATCCTTGTGAACGATGGACTGTATGATCCGGTTTTGCCGCACCCCTATGCTTCTACTGGATATGATGCGCCAGAGCTTTTTCATAAAGGAATGGAACAAGGACCATGGACGGATTTATATAGTTTTGGCGGGATCCTCTATACCGCCCTAACAGGCCAGCAACCTGCTCCCGCCTCCGAACGGATTCCAGTAGATAACCTCACACCGCCGCGTTCGCTGAATCCGGAAATTTCGGAAGCCTTGGAAATGGTGATTATAAAATTGTTATCTCCCGAACCCAAAGACCGTTTTGCCTCGGTAGGTGAATTTGCAAAGGTTCTTCAGCCCATTTATAAGGCAGTGATTCAAGGTCAGATACCACCCAAACCCACCTTTCTGGGTGCTTCAAGCCCAGTGGTTTTGTTGCCTTTTCCACAAACCAAACCGTCTGGAACGGCAGACACTCAAGCTGCTATACCAGCATTCCGCGAAGACTGGAAATCAACTGGGCGTCAACCGTTGCCAGCTATGGATGCACCCATAACACCGCCAATTCAAACCGCTCCCCAAATTCCGGCTTTTACCGAACCACCCCCAAGCGATTGGGACGAGCCCCCCGTACCGACGAGCCAAAACAACTGGGAAAAGCCTGCATCCGGCGCGTGGAATACCCCTTCATCGGCTCCACCCAATACCCCTACAGAATGGCAAGCGAGCAAGTCCACTTCAGGGTTAACATCCGAGGATTTGGGAGGACGCCTCTTTCCGATGGATACGGTTGAAGCCAAGCCCATTCCGGATGCAGTACCGAAGGTAGCTACCCCGCCGCAGAAAAAGAAAAACATCTGGCCGGTCTTTTTGATCCTGCTGCTGGGCATTGGTGGTGTCACCGCAGGCGGTTGGTGGTATCTTAATCACAACAATAAAACCCAAGTGGTGTTAGGTACCAATCCGGTTACAGGTGCAAAACTCAATATACGATCTGTAGAAACAGGCGAAACATTCAGCACCCAATCTCCTGCAAGCCTAATGCTCGCGCCTGGTAAATATCAAGTTTCTGCCTTTAAAGATGGATTCGAGGACTTGAATTGGCTTTTGGTAGTGGCCCAAGGTCAGGGTAGTACCCCTCAAAAAGTCGCACTGAATATGACACCAATCCTCCCAAATGAGGTATCTATTCAGGTGAACTCCATTCCGACTGGTGCCAGTATTACCCTTGATGGAACCGATACTGGCAAGATAACGCCCACACAACTTACGGTTTCTGCCCGATCGCACACCTTGATCTACACCCTGAATGGGTATGACGCGCTAACAAGGGAATTTGATGCCCAAACCACAACCGTTTTAACCGACTCCTTGGTCAAGACCAAAAAAGCCACGGTCGTAATACCCGCAGCCCCCAAATCCACAAACCCTGGCGTGGTCAACAAACCAACAATACCTCCAAAATCCAATACCACTTCGCGACTAAAGCCTTCTACAAGCAATACACCGAAACCAGTTGCACCGTCGGTTCAGCAGTCCAAACCTGTTCAGCAAAAACCAACGGCCTCGCCCACACCGGTTCCTTCACCTGCAACACCCGCACCACAACCCACACAAACGGAACAGCCCAAACCGAAAAAAACCGTTTTAGAACGTTTACGGGACCGCATTAAGGGCAATAAGGAAGGTAACCAGCCGCCAAATAATTGATTTTGCCAACCCGCAACATTGCCCTTAAGAGGGTAACTTCCGAACATGTTAGATGCCAAAAACAAAACGATAATATGCAAGATATCAGCCAATCGCTCGCCGAATCCTTGGTTAACATCAAGGCCGTATCCTTCTCGATGGATCAACCCTACACATGGACTTCCGGCATTAAAGCCCCCCTATACTGCGATAACCGACTCACAATGGGGTATCCTGAAATCCGTACCCAAATTGCGGACACATTCGCCGAAATGGCCCGCGCCTTTGAACAAGTAGATATAATCATTGGTACAGCCACCGCTGGCATTCCCCATGCAGCATGGCTCGCCGATCGCCTATCGTTGCCGATGGCTTATGTGAGGGCTTCCGCTAAAGAACATGGTAAAAACAATCAGATAGAAGGCGTCTTCCAAAAAGGCCAAAAAGCCATCGTAGTAGAAGACCTTATTTCGACAGGTGGATCTGTTTTGCAGTGCATAACCGCTTTGCAGGAGGCTGGCGTGGAAGTATTGGCCGTTTTTGCGGTCTTCTCCTATCAACTACCCGTTGCCGAGGAGAAATTTGAATCCATAGGCATTCCTGTTTATACCCTTACCGACTTAGACGCCCTCCTTGATTATGCGGATCTAATGGGAACATTGCGCTACTCCGAAGAACAGGAAGTCCGAGACTGGCAAAACGATCCATTTAACTGGATGCCTTCTGGCCTCTAATCTAAAAACCTACCACGTAACCGTATGAAGGCTCATTTGGTCACCGTTGGAGACGAAATCCTCATTGGTCAGATCAATAATACCAACGTGGCATGGATGGCCACCGAGTTGAACCAGATTGGTATAGATGTGGTTAGAATGGTGACCGTCGGAGACACACCAGCCGACATTCATGACGCCCTACGTACCGCTTTTTTGGAAGCTGAATTAGTACTCACAACAGGTGGCCTTGGGCCGACCCACGACGACCTGACCAAACAAGCAATTGCCTCTTTTTTTGGCAAAGACCTCGAATACCAGCCTCCGATTTTTGAACACATCCGCCAGCTTCTGGAAAGCCGTGGCCGCAAAACGTCCGAACTAAACCGGGTTCAAGCCTTGGTCCCACAAGGATTTGAGGTAATTCCGAATTCTATGGGGACAGCTCCCGGATTGTGGTACGAATTTGAGCAAAATGGAAAAAAGAGATACTTGGGGATGATGCCCGGTGTACCATTCGAGATGAAGGCCATCATGCAACAATCTTTCCTCCCCCGACTGGCCGCACACGCACAAGAGGTGATTGTTCATAAAACGTTGCTTACCGTAGGGATTGGTGAATCGGACTTGGCCGAAAAAATTGGAGACGTTCGTACTTTTTTGGGCAAAGGGGCTACACTGGCCTTTTTACCAGGGCCCAAAACAGGCGTAAAACTTCGCCTTTCTGTTCGTTCAGAAACAATGGCCAAAGCAGAAGCGGTCTTGGGGAAAGGGGTGGCCCATCTTTGGGAGCGTGCCCACCACTACATCTATGGCGAGGGTAATACACTCCCTGAAATAGTGGTTGGGGAGCTCCTCCGAAAACTAAAAAAAACCATTGCCACCGCCGAAAGTTGTACTGGTGGACATATTGCAGACCGTTTGTCGGACATTCCCGGATCTTCTGCATATCTACTTGGCGGTGTGGTGGCTTATTGCAATTCCGTTAAAATGAACCTCCTCGGTGTTTCGGAAGCCGATTTGTCGCGCTTTGGGGCCGTTTCTGAAACAGTGGTTAAGCAAATGGCTGAAGGTATTCGGACCCTGACCGGAGCAGACATCGGAATCTCGACTTCCGGTGTGGCTGGCCCGGATGGTGGGACACCTGACAAACCAGTGGGAACTATCTGGATTGCACTGGCTGATGCGAACGGAACAGAGGCGAAAATGCTTCGTCTATTTAAAGACCGCGTTTTGAACAAGGAATTTACCACTACCCTCGTGCTTGACTTTGTCCGAAAACGGTTAAACCTATTAGATGTAGATGGCTCTGTAACGTCTTAGACCCCACATACGTCTGAGGATAAATTCGTTTGAACTGCCCAAAATCATGAAAAGACTTTTTGCGATCCTGCTGCTTGCTCTGGTACTGCTGTCAACCTCTGGTCTGACGCTATCCAAACGCCATGACGTACATGCAAGCTATGCAAAAATGGCAATAGAGGGCAAAAAAGCGTACCTAAGCATCCGCGTCTTTAGCGATGACATCACCTTGGCGCTCCAACAATTCCACAAAGACCCCTCCATTGCCCTTAAATACAATGAAGAAACCATGAGGTATTTTCAGAAATACCTGAATTGGAAGTTTATCATCAAAAAGAATGGGAAACAAATCTCTGGAAAAATTATTGAGGTGTATGAGCAAGACATCATGACAGTTTTTGTGGCAGAATACTCGGCAAGCCAGCCTATCCACCGGTTCGATCTGGAGTACATTGTCCTCATGGAGGTATTCGACGACCAACGAAATGTTCTGAAGTTGGTCAAACTTCCCAGCGATACGGAACAGTCCCTCTTTTTTGGTGCAGGTGTACGCCATCAAACTGTCATTTTATAAACATTTAGGCAATTCCATTAAAAAGAAAGGGGCTATTGGTTACACTTCTTTAAAAAGCATTTTGCGACGAAGGGTTTATACATTAATTTACTTATGTGGAACAAGTATTGCATCGGGGTATTAAAAAGCCTCGTCGGTACTACCGTCCATGGTAGCTTCGGCTGCAACACACAGGCCCGAGACTCATAAGAACCTTACAATTTTGATTCTCGTGGGTGCCACCCTTCGGATTCCAACTACAGGCCGCAGTTTGTTTGTCAAATTTCTGCCTTCGGGTGTGAGCCGCGGAAGAAGGCGGGAAACGAGGCGTACCCCTTGTGTATATGAAGCAAGGTTCTTCATAGCGCAGGGTCTGTGTA
The DNA here is from genome assembly GCA_016788705.1 of Bacteroidetes Order II. bacterium. Taxonomy (NCBI): domain Bacteria; kingdom Pseudomonadati; phylum Bacteroidota; order unclassified Bacteroidota Order II.; species Bacteroidota Order II. bacterium. The sequence goes on along the minus strand of JAEUSQ010000029.1, from coordinate 4,810 downwards.
CCCGTTTTAAAGTACCCTGATTTAGGTCTCGCGACGCAAAAATCGGGGTATTTTGAAACGGCGGACAGGTCAGTTGATCTGATTCGTTACAACTATTATTCGCCATTTGGCTATAGATAGATCTCTGCTCTTCTCCGCTATAAGACCGCAGGCCATCTTAGCCAGTATTACAAATTTTTACATACATGATATATGCGATCCTTGCAACAGCGGTGATCGCGGCTATCCTCGGATTTTCTATTGGAAGATTTCTGAAAATTAAAATTGGAAACCAACGTTTGGCGGAAGCCAGCGTGGAGGCCGATAAACTTTTGGCAACAGCGCGTGATGAAGCAGCTCAGTTAAATGCCAAAACGGTTCAGGAACTACAAACGGAGTTTAATGCCAAGCGTAAACAATTTGAACAAGAAATTTCTGAGGCAAAAGCCGCACTCAAGCGCAACAAGGAACGGCTAGAAATTAGCCAATCCAAACTTAATAACCGTATCCAACGCGTCAATGAGCGCGAAACGGTACTTCAAAAGGCTTCCGAGGCCATCGAAGCCCTTCGGCGGCAAACCGAAAAACAACAACGAGAAACCGAAAAATTAGTTCAAAACGCCCAAACACTCTTTGAAGATGGCAAACGCCAACTTGCTGGCCTCGATAAAAAAGAAGTTGAATGGGTCAAGAAAAAAGAGGCTTTGGATCAGAATGAAGCGGAACTACAAGCGCTGATCCAACAAAGCCTACAGAAGTTAGAAGACCTTTCTGGCATGACCCGAGCCGAAGCCCGCAAAATGCTGATTGACGAGATGATTGGCGAGGCGCGCTTAGAATCTGCCGCAATGGTAAAGGAAGTGCGGGACGAGGCCAAACTACAGGCAAGCCGACAAGCACGGAAGATCGTTCTTACTACCATCCAACGAACCGCAGCCAGCCATGCCATCGAGAACACTGTTTCGGTGGTGGACATCAAATCCGACGAAATGAAAGGCCGCATTATCGGGCGCGAAGGCCGGAATATTCGGGCATTCGAGGCTGCAACGGGCGTGGAGGTCATTGTAGATGACACGCCGGAAGCGGTTATTCTATCCGGTTTTGACCCCGTTCGCCGAGAAATTGCCCGCATTTCTTTGTTGAAGTTGATTCAGGATGGCCGGATTCACCCTGCACGGATTGAGGAGGTTGTCGAAAAAGTGACCAAAGAAATTGAGGATGAAATCATTGAAACGGGAGAACAAACCGCCATTGATTTGGGGCTTCAGGGACTCCATCCGGAGTTAATCCGATTGGTCGGACGGATGCGCTATCGTAGTAGTTATGGCCAAAACCTGCTTTCCCACTCCATAGAAGTCGCCAAAATATCCTCCATCATGGCATCCGAGCTTGGTATAGATGCCAAAAAAGCACGACGCGCCGGGTTATTACACGACATCGGGAAAGTGGTTGAGGGCGATTTGGAAAGCCCCCACGCAATCGTAGGGATGGAATTGGCCAAAAAGTACAAAGAACATCCGGATGTATGTAATGCAATTGGTGCACACCACGATGAAATTGAAATGACCAGCACCATTTCTCCCATCATCCAGTCTGCCGACGCCATTTCGGGCGCACGTCCAGGGGCACGCCGCGAAGCATTGGAGAGCTACATCAAGCGTCTGGAAAAATTAGAGGAGTTGGCAGGTGGTTTTAAAGGTGTTGAACGGGTCTATGCCATTCAAGCAGGCCGCGAAATCCGAGTGATTGTCAACCATCACCTTGTGAATGATGCCCTTGCCGAACAATTAGCTTCGGACATCTCGAAGAAAATCGAAAATGAAATGCAATATCCCGGCCAGATCAAAGTGACCGTCATTCGGGAACTCAGGGCCGTCTCCTTTGCAAAATAACCGCAATGTTTTAATATTTGTACTAAAACGGCTGTCTATATGGCAGCCGTTTTTCATTGGAGAAAGTCCTCTTTGGAAATCCTCCGTGAAGACGGAACCACCCCGTAGGTTGCAGGCTTATTTGGTTTTCCCTTTTCACCAAAAAAAGTCACTATGACCATTGGAACGATTGGCTATTTAATGCTTACAATAGCCTTTGTTGCCGGTTTGCTCTCCGCGGTTTCCTATTTTTTCGCAACCAGAGCCTCTAACGACCCACAATGGCGTGCCTTAGGCCGCTGGAGTTGGGCTGTTATGACTGGAGCCCTTTTGGTTTCTACTGGGCTATTGCTGTATTTATTGGCCACACACCAATTTCAATACAGCTATGTATTCCGTTATTCCTCTAAAGACTTAAATCTCAATTATTTACTCTCAGCGCTCTGGGCAGGTCAGGAAGGTTCTTTCCTGATCTGGTTGTTATGGACAGCCATCTTAGGACTACTTTTGATGCGAAGTGCCCGCTCATACGAGCCTTATATCATGAGCATCATTGGATTGTGTCAAATATTTCTACTCGCAATGGTAACGGGCTTCAAATTCGGTACTTTTCAGATTGGCGCGTCTCCGTTCATCACCACAGCCGATGCTTTTCCTGAGGCACCCGTACTACAAACACCTGGCTTTATACCAAGTGATGGGCAAGGTTTAAACGATTTATTGCAGAACTACTGGATGATGATTCATCCACCTACCCTCTTCATAGGGTTTACCCTGATGATCGTCCCCTTTGCCTTTGCCATCGCGGGCCTCTGGCGCCGAGAATATACGCAATGGGTGAAACCAGCACTTCCTTGGACGATCATCGCCAACTTGGTTTTGATGATTGGCATTGCAATGGGTGGATATTGGGCATATGTAACCCTTTCTTTTGGTGGATATTGGGCATGGGATCCGGTAGAAAATGCCTCTTTGGTTCCTTGGCTCATCGGCGTGGCTGGTTTACACACCATGATTGCCCAAAAGCGGAGTGCTAGTAGCCAAAAAGCGTCCATTTTCCTCAATATTCTCGCTTTTATTCTGGTCGTATATTCCACCTTTTTAACACGAAGCGGCATACTTGGCGAAATCTCGGTACACTCCTTTGTGGATCTTGGCCTCTACAACCAATTATTGCTATGGATATTGACTATGGCCGTGTTGGGATTTGGTATGATGGCATACCGGTGGAAGGAATTGCCGCGCCCCCAGCAAGAATCGGAGGTAATGTCACGAGAATTTATGATTTTTTCTGGGGCAATGGTACTTACGGCACTGGCAGCCGTCATCATCTTAGGCACATCAGCACCCATAACCGGACGCTTATTTCGAGACAGCCCCTCGGCTGTACCCATCGAGTTCTACGATGCTTGGTCGCTCCCGCTGGCCATTATACTCGCCTTTTTGGCGGGAGTCGGGCAATTGTTTTGGTGGCACAAGATGAAGGTAGAGAGCCTAAATCGGGTGTTAATGAAACCGATGCTGTTGGCAATGATAGCGACCTCGGCGGTCTTGCTACTGACCCCATTCGTTAGAGAAACTGTGCGTCCGGTACAAGCAGCCGTCCAGTCGGTTTCACAAGCGGGAATGTTGGCCAATCTCGGCATGATGTGGGACCAATACGGCCAAAGTTTGTTGCTTATGCTTTTGGTGTTCACTTCATTTTTTGCACTATTTGGGAATGGCATGGTTTTATGGCGCATTGGTCGCGGCAACCCACGCTTGGTAGGAGGCGCGGTCACACACATTGGTCTGGCACTGATGTTATTGGGCATCATCACCTCTTCCAGTTTCAACAATGCCATCGTTGGTGATGAAAACAATAGCATACCCGTAGAAGGCTCTACCCAACGCAACAATTTTGTGGTCAGCCGAAATCAGACCATTCAAGTGGAGGGCTATAAAGTACGGTATGTAAAGCACTTCCCGAACAACGACGGCCATACCACCTATCAACTAGAGATGACCGATGCACGCGGGCGCCAATTCACGGTCTTTCCGGTTGCCTATAAAAGCCGTAAAAATCAGTGGATTTTACACCCCGACATCAAGCCATTTTTCGAGAAAGACGTTTATGTCGCAGTGACACCCAGCCAAAGCGTTTTGGAAAACCAAGAAAGCGGTAATAAAACAGCAGGTGAGCTTAAAATGGCGATGGGCGATACCAAAACCATTGATAATGGGAAGTATGTCATCCGTTTCCAACGCTTCGACTTACAGCCCGACCCCAAAATGGTAGGGAATGTTAAAACCCAAATTGCGGTCGCTTCTGTCTTGAGTGTGACCAACACCCAAACCAAAGAAACCAGAGAACTCAAACCCATTTACATCATCTTGGATGATGGTAAAAATACCCAACAATACATCCAGAACAAAGTAGCGGACTGGGGCGTCACCTTCACCTTTGCAGGAATGGAACTCTCCAAAGACGGCAAGAATGGGCAAATCAGACTGGTATTGGAAGGCGCAGACGTAACTTCCGCCGAAGACTGGCTGATTGTACAAGCATACGAAAAACCTTTCATTAACCTGCTCTGGCTGGGCTGTCTTATCCTTTTTGCAGGGTTTGGCATTGCCTATTACCGCCGCTGGCAAGAACAGAATGAACGAAAAAAAATGGGACGCGCCATTTCAGAATGATTCAATTCAAATAGAACGAGGTGGTGTGGTAATCCTTAATCCTTATGTCATACCACCTTTTTCGTATCTGTCCACCAGTCATCATTATGTTCTTTAATGCTAAAATTTGCGTTTTTTCTGGATGCAAACATCATTTATTTTTTGTATCTATTTAGGAGGTCAGGTTTGGATGTGTCAAGAAAGTGTGTCCTTGTAAGGCATATTTGAGTTGTAGAAAGACATTATGCTTTTGTTTTCGTGCGGTTTGGATAAAGGATTCGATACGGGCATAGCGTTTCGCA
>JAEUSQ010000028.1 GCA_016788705.1 Bacteroidetes Order II. bacterium | reverse complement strand
CTCAGATAAATCAAATATTTGGCTTTTTATCAATTATTATTGTCTTGGTTGTCTCGTTTGAGCTAATTCGTGTTCTACTAAATAAAGAATACAGAAAGGCAATAACCAAGCATGAACATGACGACTTCATGTCATTATTAGTGGATTACCGTTACACAAAGATCATACTACTTTGTGTTTTATGGCTACATTTTGCTCAAAAAGCATATCAGGCATTTTTCCCATAATTCCTTTATCGGCATGCTTCTAAAGTCCCAAACGTAGCCGCTATTTGGTTCTTAGAGATATATGGGACGCCTTGTGCCTAATTTTATTGTGCTATTTAGGGCACACTTTAGTATATAAGTTGTATTAAGGTGTGCCTCTAATCTGTAGTCATTCATAATTATAAGTCTTCAACCTGAACATGCGATGTTGACAGGGACCACACAAAAGTCAAAGACCCAAAACAAACTCCTCTATAAAATGTGTTGGGTGCTTGGCACGCTTGTCCTATCACATTTTGTATGGAAGTGGTCGAATAACGATTGGACAACAGATCCTCTTATACTTTTTACTTGGTTCATTATTTTCATCTATATCCAACCTTACCTCCCATCAAAACACATTTAGGAGATGCTTTTCTTTTGGTTTTGAGAAAGTTTCCTCATTGCCAAGCTTCGATTGGAGTTGCTTGTATTTGGATTTCCATGAATTATTAGATTAAAAAAACAATATGATTATGACTGTATATGCTCTCTTAGGTGGGGGTGCATTTCAAAACTTCCCTGCGCGTTGAAAAAGTTGTACCTTGGTTGAGGAATGTCCCTTGACTTGCGGATTAAGAATCCGCATAAACCTCTTACAGCCATGACCGAAGCTCAATTTTTAGAACTTGCCCGCCAGCGTTATCAGGAAATTCGCGCCTTGAACGAGTTAGATTCCTTCTACGAACACGAAAAACAGTTCGATGAATTGTGGGTAGAACTGGGGCGTGAAATCATGGAACAGAATCTGGGGGAGGTTCCTCAATCGGTCAAAAAAAAAACGAGATCAGGACCCGATTCGGGAAGGTAACGTTATCCAAAAGCCATGATTACTGTACAAAAGTTAACAACAGTTTTACGTCTCCGTACCTGCAAAGCCTGATGGCCATGGCAGGGGCGAGCGACGTGTACAGTAAAGCAAACGACCTGTTTCAGCACTTTTTACGGATCCCCGTTTCGTTAGCGAGCGTGTTTCGGGTTAGTAATGCGCTTGGTGCACAGCTTGAGTCTGTACTTACCGAGCCAGCCCCTGAACCTGTTGAGGTGCCGGCATCGGAAGTGGTTTATGCTTCGATGGATGGAAGTATGGTGCAAACGGATGACGGCTACAAAGAAGTAAAAGCGGGTCGTGTTTGGGTGCAAAGTTCGATTACAGCCAACGGATCAACCCGCAATCGGATCACCGAGAGCCGGTATAGCGCTCATTTAGGGCATTATTCGGATTTTCTGCCAAAGTTTGAAGCGAGTTTATCGCATTTGTGGATTGCAAATCCACGGCAGACCGAGGAATCGAATCTGGTATTCATTACCGATGGCTCAAACTGGATCCATGCGTACACAACCACCCATTATCCGGCGGCAACCCATATTTTAGACTACTTCCATGCGGTAGAACGTTTACATACCTTTTCAACGACAATTGGCTTGCCTGCAACCTGGTTTGATGAGCAATGCAAAGCCTTAAAAGAACAGGGCGTATCAAACGTAATCCATGCCGTCGAAAAACAGACCTGCACAAACGCAAACTCACTTACCGCCCAAAACAATTTGTTGACCTATTACCGGAACAATGCCGGCAGAATGGATTATCCCGCCTACCTCAAGCGGGGGTTGTGTATTGGGAATGGAGCAATGGAAGCGGCTAATCGAACCTTAGTCCAAACACGGTGTAAGCGAAGCGGGCAAATATGGAGCGAAAAAGGCGTCAATCATATGCTCAATCTGAGAAGCGTACTTCAATCCAACAACTGGGAACAGGTCGTTAAGCTGCTGAGCTAAAGACGAAGCAACTTTTGAAATGCACCCGACCTCAAGTTATAATAGGAATTAGTTTTGTCTATGTACTTAATTGCCCTTTCTGGCATGAAAGAAGAAAAGGCCATGCTGTTAAACATGGCCCTAAACTGAAACAAATGCAAAAATTGGTTCAATGCCACCACTCCCAAAGGCATTCATCCGAATTACATATTTAAGATTAGAAAAACACTGAAATTCCTGCTTGAATGTTTCGCGGATTCCCTGGCGTAAAATGTAATTCAGAAACCGGAGCAACTTCGTTCTTTAGGCGAGAAGTCGTATCAAACTGTGCCTCATTCCAATCCGTGTCAAACAAGTTCTCGATGCTGAAAGACACTTCCGCCCGCCGAAAGCGATATGAAGCCCCTGTATTGAACAATGTGTGGCCCAATGCCCGAACCGAGTTGTCCTCGTTTGCGGGACGAGCACCGATATGCCTTCCCTGAAAATGTGCAGAAAAGCCGTGTACATTCCGCCACGTAAGACTACCCTGTGTGGTTAATCGGGGCGCAAGCGGGATGTGGTTTTCACCAGATGGTGCCCCCACGATTTTTCCATTAGACAAGATAAAATCCGCAGAGGCAAAAAGGCTTGGTATTAACTGCGCTTGTGCTTCCACATCTATGCCATAGCGGCGCGTGGGATCCGAGAGTTCCGTAAAGCCACCATCGCCCACATATACAAACTCTCGCTCTAAGTCTAAGCGCCAAAAGGCCAATGCAATGGTTGTCTTTTGGTCGTTCGAGAACCAACGTGTTCCTATTTCTGCACCGAGTGCGCGGGGCAAGGTTTTTGTTTCGGCTTGTTCTGGTTCAATAAAACGGGTACGGAAAGCATCCGCAATTTGTGCTTGGGTTTTGCCCTCTTTTTGGAGGGTTGCAGCAAGATCGTGTGCATATTGTCCTAAAACTGCATTTCGGGCATCGTTAGAATGAAAGCCGCTTCCCAGATTTACGAACACTGCCCAATGGGATGTAGGCCGATAAGCCAGATTAAACTTTGGACTTAAGATTTGCTGATGGGCGCTTCCATCTGCACGGGGTAAATCGGAAGTTGCGTGGTTTTTGACCTTGAACCGAAAATCATCGGCCCGCAGTCCCACCTGAAGTTCCAAGACCGGCATCAACGGTATAATATGCTCGAACCACAGGGCCGTATTGGTTTCTTTAATGTCTGCATTCGCCCATTCTTCTGTACGAATCCGTTCTGGGCTTTTCATTAATCCCACATTCGCACGGTCGTGCCGCATCTGAAAACCCATCTTGGTACGCCGTCCGAGGCTCATCTCTGTATTCAAGCCACCCAAAAAGCGATTATCGAACTGCTCGATCATATCCCCTTTTAAGGCATCCTCTAAGAAAAAAGTGAAGTTAGAAAAGAGACCAAATTGATACCGACTGGCCCAAAATTGGGCTTTAAACGGGAAGACCGACCCCGTATCCTCGAACGTAAGTGAAAGGTTTTGACGGCTGGTTTCGCCACCCTCGCCGGAGTCTATCGCCCCCCACCGGGTAATGAGTCCGGAATCAATAGCCCGCTGAGGGATTTGACCGGAGGCATCCCATGCGGCACCAAACGCACTGGCAGCAACGGTTAAAGATTTGGTAAGGGTACGTTGTTTGCGGTATTTCGTAAACACATTGTAACGGTCAAAGTTTTGTTTTTCAATGAAAGGTCCATCGGAATGGTGGATTTGGGCCGCAACATAGAGGTTTTGTCCGTTTTGGGTGATGGGTTGCAAAAGTGCAGTCCCACGAATTGTGCCAAATTGTCCGCCTTCTATTTTTACCATCTGTTCTATAAGCTTTTCCTTGGTCCGAAAAGCGACCGCGCCAGCTGTTGCCAAATTCCCCAAGGAGGCAAAATAGGGGCCTTTAGAGACCGACATTTGTTCTATCGTCTCCGCAATCACAAAATGGAGATCCGCATATCCTTGCCCATGTCCATGCGAAACCATGTTAACAGGCAAGCCATCCACCGAAATTGCTACATCGGTTCCATGATCGGCATCAAAATTCCGGAGGTAAATTTGTTCTGCTTTTCCGCCACCCGCATGTTGGGCAATAATCAGTCCTGGAACCCGTTGTAGCAGGTCTTGTGTGGTCCGTGCCGGACGGATGGTTAAGTCCAATTGTCGAATTTCTTGGATCCCAGCCGCCGAAAACGGCCGATTGGCTTCGATGGTCGTAGATGGAATGACCCGTACCAGCAAGTCTTCTTCTGCATTTTCCGAGACTAAGTTGATATTGAGCGTTTTGGTCTCGCCCGCTTGAATCTCAACTTGAACCTCATATGGTTTATATCCCACAAACGAGACCACCAACAAGTATTTTCCTGCCGAAAGTTCTGTAAGGGCAAATCGTCCGTCTGGATCAGTTATGGTTCCTTTTTGGAGAGGCTTCAGAATAAGGGTGGCGCCGGGCATCGGACGGGTATCTTCCCACACCGTCCCGACAATTTTTGCCGTTTGTGCAAACGTGACCGAAGCACAATAATAAAGGCTTAAAAAAAGTAAAATCAGATACCTCGCGTTCATAAGATCCGCTTTTAGGGTGATATATTATTAAACAGACCGAAGAAGATACACTTGGTTTCAGGTTGGGAGGAAAAAAACATCCGCCATATAAAATTTTCTCAATCACCTGCTCTTGGACAAGAGCCATAGAAAAAAGTGAGGCAAAAAAAGGAATTATTTTGATCTACAGCAAGATCGGCATGGCTTTTGACACACTTTTATGCATACCCTATCAAGATATTTCCGCCATGTTAAAAAAAAGCCTCGTTTGTTGTATGGGCCTTTTGGGCTATGCACACCTTGTTTTTGCACAAGAGACCCTATTAAGCCCCTTCCATTCAACCACCAGTTCTGTTCACCCTCCTCTCATCTCGGTGATAGAGGAGATTCGCCCGGTTGCGTCACCGTCCCCGCAATCCATGAGGAAATGGGAGGTCAGAAAGAAGCCGCTGCGCGAAGAGGTACGGATATTTCTTGATCCTATTCCAACCATTCAACCGGACTTGGCCACTGCGCCTACACAGCGTCTTATGCGGGACGAAACCAATCCTGTACCAGACATGGCGTCCCTTGAGCAGCCAGCTTGGGTGATGAGTCGCCAGTTGACACTTTCCGAGACGAAGAAAGAGGCAACATTTACGCGAAGCATTCACATGATGAGCGGAAAAGGAGGCGTCCTTTGCAGTTGTGTACTGTTCGCCCGTACATTAGTGCCGGAACTGCCTTATGGCCTGCATAATTATCAAGATAAATTAGCAATCATCAATAGCCATACACCGGAGGTGGGACATGTGGCCATTATAAAAAGTCCTTCGGGGCTTGGGCATGTTGCTGTGATAAAATCCTTAAACAATGATGGTTCAATGACCATTGAGGAAGGAAATTTCCGACGGTGTAAACGCAATATCCGTACTGATATGCCAGAAAGAATGAACATAAAAGGATATTTCAATCCTAAAAAATAACTAATTTTCAATCAGTTTTAACTCCCCCGCTTTATCGCAACGCAAACAAGCCTTTTGTTTGATGGACTTTGGCAGACACACCGAGTGATGTGTTTGTGCCAGTATCGTATGATTTAGCCTTTCTTCCTTTTTCGATATATAGACGCCGTGTTTTTCTTTCTGTGTCTTTTCTTGAGATCGTCTATCTGCTGGACGATAGCCCACCGAAGTTTTTCTGACGATCGCCAAAGACGCGACTCGGCTTAAAAAAGTTAATTTTACAATTTTCATCCAATCTATTTTATATAAAAGGTTTTTTTACCTAAATTATTTAGGATATCATATCAACCACCACGACAAGTTTTCAGCGGTATGAACAAAACGGTTCCTTCATTTGGGGCACATTATTTTTTTGATGAAGCCTATGATGAAATGTTTTCTGCCCCCAATGAAATACGTCCGATGTATCGGGCATTACAACAACGGCTAATGGAACTGGGGATCGAAGAGTTGCAGGCAAGACAACAAGCCAGCGATAAATCTTTCCTCAACCAGGGGATCACCTTTACGGTTTATGGCGACGAAGGAGGAACCGAGCGCATTTTCCCCTATGACCTCTTGCCTCGAATTTTGACCGGTAGCGAGTGGATACACATCGAGCAAGGCTTAAAACAGCGCATCTATGCCTTAAATTTGTTTTTAAAAGACTTATACACCGACGAAAAAATTCTCAAAGACCGGATTATCCCAAAAGAGTTGGTGTATTCCTGCAAACATTATCGTCGGGAAATGCGCGGGTTTCCGGTTCCGAAAGGGGTGTATATTTCCATTGTTGGGACAGATCTTATTCGATTGCCGGATGGTCGCTTTGCCGTATTGGAAGACAACCTCCGGGTTCCGAGCGGGGTCTCGTATATGCTGATGAACCGTAGCATCATCAAACGGGTATTTCCGGTGGTTTTTCGTAACTATGGCGTACTTCCGGTTGAGCAGTACCCACAAATGTTACTGGCGGCGCTGCGGTCACTTTCTTCACCAACGCTGGATCCTTCGATTGTCCTGCTCTCACCCGGCATTTACAATTCGGCGTATTTTGAACATGCTTTTTTGGCACAACAAATGGGCATCCAACTGGTAGAGGGACGGGATCTGATTGTCCATAACAATGTGGTTTATCGGCGCACAACTTCTGGTTTGCAACGGGTGGATGTGATCTACCGACGGGTGGACGATGATTTTATGGACCCCCTTGTCTTTCGAGAAGACTCGGCATTGGGCGTTCCAGGTATTTTTAGTGCCTACCGCGCCGGAAATGTAGCCCTTGCCAATGCCGTAGGAACGGGTGTTGCTGACGATAAAGCGATCTATGCCTATGTCCCCGAAATAATCCGGTATTATTTGGGCGAAGAGCCTATTTTACCAAATGTAGAAACCTATATCTTGGATCGTCCGGCGGAGTTAACATATGTTTTAGACAACATCAGTCAGCTCGTGGTAAAAGCGGTAGGAGAAGCAGGAGGTTATGGGATGTTGATCGGGCCACATAGTACCAAGGCACAACAAGAAGCCATGCGCGCACAGGTTTTGGAAAACCCCCGGAATTATATTGCACAGCCGACCATTTCCCTTTCTCGTGCACCATGTTTTATTAACGATCAGTTTGAGCCGCGTCATGTGGATTTGCGTCCATATGTCTTGTATGGAGACGATATCCAAATCGTACCGGGCGGCCTTACCCGCGTGGCTTTGCGACGAGGCTCCCTTGTGGTTAACTCCTCACAAGGAGGAGGTAGCAAAGATACCTGGGTCTTGCACCAATAAACCGAACAATATTGAACACCCTATCACCAATAAAACCTAAACGCCATGCTTGCGCGTGTTGCCGATAGCCTCTACTGGATGAGTCGCTACCTCGAAAGGGCAGAACATGCTGCTCGCATTTTGGCTGTGGGCCTGAATACCATGCTGGAACAGTCACCCGAACAGGCCACACGTCAGTTACAGCGGATGCGTCGGCTGCTGATGTTGCCCACAGATCCCGACGGAGACCCGCTTAAAATGCTCGCTTGGGTGGTGCTGAACCCCGAAAACCGCTCCTCCATATTTTCCTGTATTGCAACAGCACGCGAAAATGCACGCCAAGTGCGAGAACAGATTACTTCCGAAATGTGGGAACAGGTCAATCGCATGTATTTAGACCTAAAGCAAGCGCGGTCTGGCCTCTGGATGTATCAACCGGATTCCCTCCTGCGTGCAATATTGGAAGGGATTCACCTATTCCGTGGCTATACAATTGCCACCATGAACCACGAGCAAGGTTACAATTTTTTAGAATTGGGTCGGGCAACAGAACGAATTGAATCCGTCACCTATTTATTGGAAGCACATTTTGTGGAGGACACCGATCAAGACGAACAGCACACCGGGTTGTTTGGATATCTGGAGTGGATTTCGCTCTTGAAAACCTGTACCGCATTTGAAGCTTACTGCAAGGTGTACACCGCAGACCTACAACCGAAACAAATTGCAGAATTTTTGCTCTTAAGCGGACAATCTCCGCGTTCTGTACGCTATAATGCGGACATTGTCCTGCACACAATCCGGCAAATTGCCGAAAAGAGTGGACGAACCGCTGCAAAGTTAGATCGCTTGGCCGGACGCCTACAGGCCACCCTCCGGTATGGGCAAATTGATGAAGTAATTGAAGAAGGGATGTCTGTGTATCTACAACAAATCCGCTTTCAATTACAACAAATCCACCATGTGGTGTACCAGACCTATATCACCTATCCAATTGAAAAGGAATTAACTGTTTGATGGAGATACCTGCTGCATCCATACATTCCGCCCAGACAACTTCTTGTCATTATATTGTGCGGCATGTAACCCGTTTTGCCTATACCCATGCGGTCTCCGAAGCATTTACCGAACTTCGGATGCAACCCCTTATGGATAGCGAACAAACCCTGCGCGAGTTTAAAATCGGTGTCACGCCCAAAGCCCAAATCCATTCTTATACCGATCATTGGAGAAATACCGTACATTATTTCAGCCATCCTGCAGCCCATAAGCAAATGCTTATTAAGACCGAGTCGGTGGTGGAGGTTAAACCCGTGGTGCCATTACCTGCTGGGGGACGAATGTCTGACTGGGAGGTGTTTGCGCAGGGAGATGTCCGAGATCAGTACTGGGATTTTCTAAATCAAAGCCGTTTCATCCAAAAAAGTCCTTTGTTGATGCAATTTATGGAGGAAATGCAAGTCTCGCGCCTTCTGGATCCGCTTTCGGTACTGCTGAATCTGAATAGCAACCTCTATCATGGCATCCAGTATGTTCCCAATAGTACCCGTGTAGATTCACCCATAGACGATGCTTTAAGAGACCGTAAAGGCGTTTGTCAGGATTTTGCCCATATTTTTATTGCATTGGTACGTCAATTGGGCATTCCCTGCCGATATGTGAGTGGCTATTTGCACCACAGCCAAGAAGACCTCAGCGCCGATGGGGCTTCCCACGCATGGGCCGAGGCTTGGTTACCTGATAGGGGTTGGATTGGCTTTGATCCAACCAATCATTTATTGGCCGGACAACGTCATATTCGGGTGGCTTATGGCCGCGACTATGCAGATGTCCCCCCTTCGCGTGGGGTATTTAAAGGCGACGCCACAACGAAACTGGGGGTTTCGGTGGTTGTAGCTCCCACTTTTGCCCCTGTAGAGGTGAATGAAATGCCGGAGGTAGCGGATCTCCCCGCTGGATGGCAACCAAATGACCACGATATCCAGCAAGCCCAGCAACAACAATAAGCCTCGGATCACGATCTTAAACCTTTGGTGCATCCGTAGATACCAGCCTTGATGCGCATTTATTATACAATGCACAAGATGTCAATTCGTCATATCTTATGTACGCACCTTGCCAGCTTGACACATATTGAGATTGGGAATGGTTTTGGCAAACCAGCAGTCATTAAGTAAATGACCGGAGGATAAGCCATGAACCTGAACAAATTTACCGTAAAAGCCCGCGAGACCGTTCAAGATGCAATGGAACTGGCGGCTGCACAAAACCATCAAATGATTGAACCTGCCCACTTGCTCAAAGCCTTGCTAAAGGATGAACAAAGTGTGGCAAGCAGCATTTTCCAACAATTGGGCACCCAAACGGCTGCCTTAAATACAAAGACAGATGCCTTGCTCGCCCGTTTGCCGAAAGTTGCTGGTGCGGGCGTGGAAGGACAATACCTGAATACAGAAACCAAACAGGTATTTGATCAGGCCCAAAAAGAGGCCGATGCACTTAAGGACGACTTTATTACCACCGAAGCCCTGCTGATTGCTCTGGCGGGGTGTAAGGACGAAACCGGAAGAACCCTTCGTGAGGCGGGTATCTCGAAAGCCCAAATCCTGAATGTGTTGCGTGATATTCGGGGCACGCAGTTGGCAACAGATGAACACGCCGAAAACCGTTATCATGCCTTAAAACGATATGCACGCAACCTAAATGATCTTGCACGAAGAGGAAAAATAGATCCGGTAATCGGACGCGACGACGAAATCCGCCGCGTGCTGCAAATCCTGAGTCGCCGAAGCAAAAACAATCCTGTACTCATCGGGGAACCAGGTGTTGGGAAAACCGCTATCGCCGAGGGCTTGGCCATTCGCATGGTATCGGGCGACGTTCCGGAAGGACTCAAGTCTAAAGAAATTGTCTCCTTAGACATGGGGGCGCTGATTGCGGGGGCCAAATACCGAGGCGAGTTTGAGGACCGCTTAAAAGCCGTTGTCAAAGAGGTGACCGAGGCCAATGGCCAGTTGATTCTTTTCATAGACGAAATCCATACGTTAGTAGGGGCTGGTGCTGCCGAAGGGGCCATGGATGCTGCCAATATCCTGAAACCCGCCTTGGCGCGGGGGGAACTGCGGGCAATTGGGGCCACAACGTTGGCCGAGTACCAAAAATACATGGAGAAAGACAAAGCGCTCGAACGCCGCTTCCAAACGGTTATGGTGGAAGAGCCAACGATAGAAGACTCCATCTCCATTCTACGTGGGATCAAGGACCGCTACGAGGTGCATCATGGAATCCGAATTTTGGATGGCGCCATTGTGGCAGCCGTAGAACTTTCGAGCCGATACATCACCGAACGCTTCCTGCCAGACAAAGCCATAGACTTAATGGATGAAGCCGCTGCCCGTATCCGGATCGAAATTGACTCGATGCCCGAGGAGTTGGACAACTTGGAGCGCCAGATCCGTCAATTAGAAATCGAGCGAGAAGCCATTAAGCGTGAAGTGGCCGATGGCGTAAAAGCTGCGGAAAACAACATGCAACACATCAACGAGCAACTGGCGAACTTGTGCGAACACCGCGATCATCTGAAAGGGCAGTGGATGCAAGAGAAGAAACTCGTGGGCGAAATCCGTATCAGCAAAGAAATGATTGAAAACTTGCGATTCGAGGCCGAAACGGCGGAACGGAAGGGGGATTTTGCCAAAGTCGCGGAAATTCGGTACGGAAAATTGCCAGAGCAGGAGCGTAACATCGAGGCCATTAAAGAAAAGCTGAACCAATTGCAAGCACAAGGCTCCATGCTGAAGGAAGAAGTAACCGCCGAGGACATCGCAGAGGTCGTTAGTCGTTGGACGGGAATTCCTGTCACGCGGATGTTAGAGTCTGAGCGGACAAAGCTGCTCAAAATGGAGGAAGAGATCGCAAAACGGGTTGTGGGCCAATCGTCGGCGCTTCATGCGGTCTCGAATGCGGTGAGGCGCGGACGGGCAGGCTTGCAAGACCAACACCGACCTATTGGTTCCTTCATTTTTCTTGGTACTACTGGGGTTGGAAAAACCGAATTGGCGAAGGCGTTAGCGTCCTTTTTGTTCAATGACGACAATGCAATGGTGCGAATAGATATGAGTGAATATCAGGAACGCCATGCGGTAAGCCGGCTTATTGGTGCACCACCCGGATATGTAGGCTACGACGAAGGTGGGCAACTCACCGAGGCCGTTCGCCGCCGACCATATGCGGTCATTCTCTTGGACGAGATCGAGAAAGCGCATCCAGAAGTCTTTAACATCCTTTTACAGGTCTTGGATGATGGCCGACTAACCGATAATAAAGGTCGAACAGCCGATTTTAAAAACACCATCATTATCATGACATCTAATATTGGTGCAGAAATGATCCAAACCCGCACCGAAGCCGCTGGAGGCGTTCTTTCCACGACCGACCACCGAAAGCTACAAGAAGACCTCTTTACAATGCTTAAACAACGCGTGCGGCCGGAATTTCTGAACCGCATAGACGAAGTGGTGATGTTTAACCCGCTCGGACAAAAAGAAATTCGCAAGATTGTAGAAATTCTCTTTGCTCAAATTCAGCACTTGGCCAAAACCAGCCATAACCTCATGGTAACCCTCACCAACGAAGCAAAAGACTGGGTAGCACAACAAGGATTTGATCCAGTATTTGGAGCGAGGCCACTGAAACGGGTAATGCAACGAGAAATCACCAACCGGCTGGCTCAGGAAATTTTGGGAGGATGGGTTAAATCGGGCGACACCATCGAAATTGGGCTGAATACACGCCATGACGGACTACAGTTTGGCAGCATCTCAGACGCCGTATTGGTGGAAGAAGAGGCCAACGCCCTACCCCATACCCCCGAAGTGGGCCTGGCATAAACACAGATACCCATGTTGATCAGACCCTGTTTTCTCGTAGATAGCAGGGTCTGTTTGTATTATAGGGCACGATCGGTCGGTTATGAAGCAGTTGTACCCAGAATTAATTTCCCGAATGGACAAACAAGACAGTTCAATTTTTGACAATACTGTTTATACAATTGATGAATGGCCTGTACTTCCATTGCATTTTCCGGCGACCAATCGGGATGAGTAAACTGGCGCACGATGGTGTCGTCCGTTTTGGGAAGCCGCATTAAGAGGCTACTCAGGTGTGCGCTAAAGTGTGGGTTGTTCGGGTGGGCATACGTCGCCCAGACGGCAGGCAATAGGGCATTGGCAATGAGAATATCTGCCCGATCTCGGCCCATAATTGCGGGGGATTTTCCGGAGGTTGTGGTCAGTAAAAAATGGTTTTGCCAAAATGATGAAGGTGGAATGCGCAATATTTTCCGAAGTTGGGAAATGGCATCGCGTTGGCACGAAGCCTCATAAACAGCCTCCACCGGATCTCCGTCAAACAAGCCGCCTGTCGAGAACAAGGCAGCAGCTTGTGCCAACCGAAGAGTGGGAAAATTAGCCGGACGCAATCCTGAAAAACGCCAAACCTGCGGCGACAAAGGTGCAGTACCATACCGAACGGCCAATCGCTCGAACCGTGATGTGAGGTCCATCACAAAATCGGAGGTCGCACGGTCGGTTTCAAGCAAATCCTGCGGACGCGGTAATAGTCCTGCCGCGCCCAATAACAACGCCTCACGGTCTTCGGCCACCGACAACCCATACAACCACTCCACGTCCACCCGATTGGCTAAAAGTTGCATCGGGATTTGGTTCTGCGTATAGCCCAATCCTTCCAAAATATGTGCAAACAAAGCCTGTACATTAGGAGCCGTTTTTTGCGCCTTGGCAGACAATCGTTCGGCGGAATAGGCAGGAAGGTGGTGTCGGATGTATGTTGCTGGCACATGGTGCCATTGGGGCTGGCATAGAAAACGCTGTTCCTTTTGAACAAAGTGCTGATACAAAAGATTTTTAAACCCAGGCTCCAACAACGGAAGTAAGACAAGTTCAGGGATCAATGAACCATCGCGCCGCCGGATTTTACCTGTCCATTCATCCTCAAACAACGATACATGCAGAATGACACGATCATAAGCGGCGTCTCTTTCGTGACCGTGTGCCAGCCAGTCACCTGATCGGACATGAATTTCAACATCGCCCACCCACTGCTCTTCGCCCACCTTGAGTCTGGCAGCAAAAAAATCTGGTCCGCTGGTGTCGGTGTTGTGCCTCCCCGGAGACAAAATGGCGAGCGCTGCACCTTCGGTAGTCTGAGCACGCCCATGCTGGAATTGCAAATCCCGCCAGATTTTCTGAACCAAAAGCTCCGGAATCCGTGCTGGAGTGGGTTCATGCAATTGTACTTCAGTAATGGCCTCTGAACTGGCATAATAATAGTGGATGGGCCAGAAGTGGCCATAGGTTTTGCGCTTTGCCGAGGGATTGGACGTATGAGAGATGGTTTGTGTAGGCATAAAAAACCTCCGATGGTTGGTTTGGCGTGAATTACCCCAATGACACCGGAGGTTGGAAAAGTATAACTTTATACGAATTAGTCTAATTGCATGGCCATGCCTTCCCACAAAGCATTTTCGGACTGCATCATCGTCCTTGCACCTGCTTCATCGCAAACAACGGCTTTCCCTATTGCATTGACGCCCGTTTTGCGGCTGGCTTCTATCATGACCTCGGCGCAAACGGCAGCGTGGGTTTCGGATGTGCAAACCGCAAACATGGCTGGGCCGCTTCCTGTGAGGGCGCAACCCAAAGCACCTGCTTCGTGAAGGGCAGCCGCTTTTATGTACTGATAACACGGGACAAGGGTTGCCCGAAGAGGCTCAACCAATCGGTCTTGCATAATCAACTGCCCAACGGCCTCCCAGTCTCCTGCATGAAACGCAGCAACCAAGAAGCCGAAGTCGGAGGCATTCTGGATGGCGTCTTTGAAAGGAACTTGTGGCTTCAGCATTTCGCGAGCCGCCTTGGTAAGGACCTGTACTTCCGGTACTACAATGGCCAGGTGTAATTCGGAAGACAAGTCCACCTTTCGGTATCGGGTAGGATCTGATGCAGAAACCAGCACTAGACCACCCAACAACGCCGGAAGCACATTATCGCCATGACGCCCCCCAGATGCAATGGTTTCGCCCTCTAATACCGCATCCAGCAGTGCGGTTTTCTCAAACGGATACCCCAGCAAGGCGTTGGCGGCATATGCCCCCGCCACAGCAGAAGCAGAAGACCCACCAATACCAGAACCCATTGGAATCCCTTTATGAATCCGAAACGAAATACCAACCTTTGCACCCACTTGATCTAATACCGACTGGGCAGCAACCGCAACGGTATTATGGGCCGGATTGAGCGATAAAACACCTCCATCACCCGTAATTTTTTCAATCACCATACCGGGTTCTTCGCACAAAGACGCTTCCAGCATATCCCCATAGCCACTGATACACATCCCGACTGAGTCGAAACCGGGACCAAGGTTAGACAAAGAGGCCGGCCCCCAGATGTGAAGCGTGTTAGGTTTTTCTAATTCCTGCATTTTTCTTGGGTTAAATCCTTATTTGGATGTAATGAAAAAATGGGTTGTGGGGACTTCCCTAAAATAGGAAAGGGGATGGGTTTTCACCCCGCCCCTTTCGTTAAGAATCACATAGAAATTGCAGGTTAGTTTTGCGGCGGCACCACTTTCAGGATTTCCAAGTCATAGACAATGTACGAGCCACCCGCAATCACAATTTGGGTGGGGTCTATCGCATACGCCAATTTGGAGGGAATCACAAATGTCTTACGATCTCCTTCGCGCATGGTCAGGAAAGCAAGGCGAATACCTTCTAGGATAGGATTCTGTCCAAACTTAAACGTGGTTGGATTACCGCGTGTGCGGGAATCGTCCAATTTTTGCCCATTTAGGATTGACCCTGAAAAGTGGAATGTCACGTCGGCCTGTGGCACAATTTGTGGTCCGGTTCCCTCGGTTTGGGTATGAACCCATAGCCCAGATTCTAATTTCACCGCATTGGGCCACTGGGTTTTAATACTGGCCTCGGCTTGTAGCGCAGCTTCGGCCCGGCGTTGTTCTTCCACAACCATCGCTTTTTGTACCTGCTCATCAAAAAATGCTTGCGTCACTACAAATCCTTTCGCTTTTTCACCTCGCCGATCTATACGAATCGTCAGGATACTATCACCTTGTTTAATGGCATCCACTACCGATTGACCCTTCACCACTTGTCCGAATACGGCATGTTTGCCATCCAACCAAGGCGTCTCTTTGTGGGTAATAAAGAATTGACTACCATTGGTGGCTGGACCGGAGTTTGCCATAGACAAAACACCTGGTTTGTCGTGTTGAAGTGTGGGATCAATTTCATCAGGGAAGCTATAACCCGGACCACCCATGCCATCATTTCCGGGGTCTTCATCCAACGAATTAGGATCTCCCCCTTGAATCATAAAATTAGCAATGACCCGGTGCCATTTGATACCGTCAAAAAAAGGTGTCCCCAAGCCGCGAGAAGAGTTTTTGCTCCCCTCCGCCAAGCCCACAAAGTTTGCGACCGTCATAGGCGTTTTATCATAAAAAAGCCGTGCCACAATTTCACCCTTCGAGGTGTTGATGATGGCAAAGACACCTTCGTCGTCTGGATTAGGCAGCGGCTTGGTTGGTGTCTGGGGTTTGGCACGGGCTGCATTCGGTTTGGATGCAGCCCCTTTTGGTTTGGGTTTCTGCACCGTTTTCGTGGTTGTCTTGGACTTAGGGCGGTTTTGCGCCTGTACACTTAGGCCAAACACACCTAGGCAAAGTAGTAAAAAAAACGTAATGCTAAACTGTTGCTTCATGTTTATCCGTGGTTAACAAGTGAACCGTTAAACGATTAACCTCATCTGGAGGCATCTGGCACAAAAATAAGAAATCAAAATTACGAACCTAACGGTCGTGTCAAAAAGAAAAGTGTGTTTGCTTGGTCAGTTCTGCCAATTTTGCGGATCATATTCCAAATTTGACCTATGCTTCTAAAGCAATCATGTCATAATGGCCGATAAAAGAGACGCTTTTTTGCAGACATGGCAGGTAATTCGGTTTGGCACTTCACTTGTAATCTTTCAGATTGTAATCAAAAAAACAATCACAAACCTATTTGGAGAATTGCCATGAAGACCTACATGAAATCCTACTCCCCTGTTTTTGGTAGCTTCGGACACGTTGAACGTGAACTGGGACGCGCTTTAGATACATTGTTTGGCCCAGCTATTCAAACCACAGTGAACACCTGGAACCCCCAAACCGATATAGCCGAAACGGAAACCGCTTATTGGGTGACCATGGATTTACCAGGATTGGCAAAGGAAAATGTTTCTATCAATCTGACGGAAGACCTTCTGACCATTTCGGGTGAACGGGTGATCGAAACCAAAAAAGACGGAACGGCTTACCATAGCAACGAGCGTTACTCGGGTAAATTCCTACGCAAATTCCGGTTGCCGAAACCCGTACAAGTGGATGCTGTCCAAGCCCGCTTCGAAGGAGGGGTATTGCACATTGAACTTCCTAAATCAGAAGCCATTAAACCGATCAATATCGAAATCAAATAAACAAATTTGATTTATCCTGTAGCAGGAGGCCTTTCTTCGGGGTCTCCTGTTTTTATTTAGCCCCTCTTCCCATTTACCATCAGGGAAAATCCAATTTTGTTTCAAAAATTAACATGCCTATTTTAGCCGTAGCTAAATCCCTTATTGACATGCAACTCAGACTCTTTTTCTTTTTCGTCATGTGTTCGGTTCAGGCCGTTTATTCCCAACTTCCCTACGAGATTCAGGCTCCACACCTTGTCCAGATCAACCGGACGCCCATGCGGGCACATGGCTTCGGCTTCGAGTCTGAAGCGATGGCTAAAGAGAACGAGCGAGAAGAATCGTCTTTTTACCAGTCCTTAAATGGCATTTGGCGGTTTCATTGGGTAAAGAATCCGGCAGATAGGCCCTCCGATTTTATGAAGGCGGAATTTGATGATACAAAATGGACTGATTTTCCCGTTCCCGCCAATTGGGAAGTGAATGGTTATGGATTACCAATTTATGTGAACCATCCTTATGAATTTACAGGACATGCCAAACGTGGCAAAGCCTTGAACCCACCTTATGACATTCCGCAAGACAACAATCCAGTCGGGTCATATCGGAAGAAGTTCACGATTCCAACCAACTGGCAGGAACGACAAGTGTTTTTGCACCTCGGCGCGGTCAAGTCGGCGGTATATGTCTGGCTCAATGGGAAATTTGTGGGATACAGCGAGGACAGCAAATTGGCGGCGGAGTTTGACTTGACCCAATATCTGCAAGCCGGAGAAAATGTATTGGCTTTGCAGGTTTGGCGTTGGAGCGATGGCAGCTATCTGGAGGCGCAAGACATGTGGCGCATTTCTGGCATCGAACGGGATGTGTTTTTGTATAGTACACCCAAATTGGATCTGCGAGACTTTCGGGTTTCAACCTCCTTGTTTAACAACTATAACGATGGAAAGATTACAATAAATGCACAGGTTTGGAATTATAAAATAGACCAGAATACCTTACATACAAAACCCGATTCCTTTTTTGTCTCGGCAAAATTATTGGATCCTACTGGCGAGTTGGTCTGGGCTGCCGAACCACTCACGCCGTTGAATGTTTTAGGGAATTATCACCGCAACGTGTCGTTTGAGGGGAGTATTCCAGAAGTGTTGCCTTGGACTGCAGAGACCCCAACCCTCTACACGCTTTTACTTACGTTGAGCGATGTCCAAAACAAGGTCTTACAAGTGGTTCCGGCAAAGGTGGGATTCCGAAATATAGAAATTACAGACCGAAACTTCTTGGTGAATGGTAAAAGAGTCTTGTTGCGGGGTGTAAACCGTCACGAACACCATCCGGTTAATGGGCACGTACTGAGCCGGGCAGATATGCGGAAAGATGTGGAAATGATGAAACGCCTCAATGTAAATGCCGTTCGAACGTCGCATTACCCGCCGGATCCCTACTTTTTGGACTTGTGTGATGAATTTGGGCTTTATGTGGTGGATGAAGCCAATATCGAGTCTCATGGCCGTTATTACGACCTCGCTTATACACTTGGCAATGACAATGCTTGGCGGATTCCCCACTTAGACCGCATCCAGCGGTTATACGAGCGGGACAAAAACCGTGCATCCGTCATTGCATGGTCTATGGGGAATGAGGCCGGGAATGGGGCTAATTTTTATGCGGCTTATGATTGGCTTAAAGTGACCGATCCTTCGCGCCCCGTCCAATATGAACGCGCCGAACAGGACTACAATACCGATATTGTTGTACCACAATACCCCGACCCAGACTGGCTCCGAACGTATGCACAATCCAATCCAGATCGCCCACTCATTATGTCGGAATATGCACATATTATGGGGAATAGCTTGGGGAATTTTCAGGATTATTGGGATGTGATCGAGCGCGAACCCTTCTTGCAAGGTGGGTTTATTTGGGAATGGATAGACCAGAATTTTGATGTCGTGAAAAACGGAAGGCGCATCAAAGCCTATGGTGGCGACTTCCCCTTAGAAGGCCCAACGGATCCAAATCTTTCCGACAATAATTTTTGTGTAAAAGGTGTAGTTACAGCCTATCGCGAAATGACCCCAATGGCGCATGAAGTCAAAAAAGTATATCAGCCTATTGGTACACAATTAAAAAACAAGGTCTTAGAAGAAAAAAAATCTGAAGTTGCAGTGCAGAATAAATGGTTTTTCCGCAACACTGAAAACCTCTATTTGGTTTGGCAACTATTAGAAAATGGGCTATCGGTAGAAACAGGGAAAATAGAAACCGTAACGATTTTGCCCCAGCATTCCGCAGTTATCCCAATTCGTTGGAAAACAATTTTCAAGCCAACCGCCGAGTACCACCTTAATATATCGTATCGGTTAAAAGCCGCCGAGCCATTCCTCCCAAAAGACTGGGAAGTGGCCTACGAACAATTCGAGGTGCAAACTGGAGTTAAGTCAACCGACGTTGTGTCGAAAGGGAACGTAAAGCCCAGTACCTCCGGTGACGAATTAATCCTTACAGCCAAAGACGTACAAATGGCGTTTCACTTGAAGACGGGCGAGTTGATGCGCTATGCCGTGGCTGGAAACACCTATATTTTACGCGGCGTTTTACCAGATTTTTGGCGTGCCCCCACCGATAATGACTTTGGAGCGGGCTGGAACCGAAAACTGAGGATGTGGCGCGAGGCATCTACTATGGCCACAATAGAGGTTTTGCACAAACCATCCGAAACCACAAAAGGTGGGTACGAAGTGCGCGTTATCCGTCGGCTTATGAACGATGATGTGCGGTTTGAACAAGTGTTTTTGGTGTATCCAGATGGCCAAATAAACACAGAACACCGCTTTAGCGCCGTCAAAGGGAAATACAGCGTTATTCCGCGCATGGGCAGCCTTTTGGAAGTGAATAAACAACTGTCTAACATCACATGGTTTGGACGTGGCCCGGAAGAATCGTATTGGGATCGTAAAACAAGCCAATTGGTGGGGCAATATCAGCAAACCCTTGCCGAGCAGTATTTCCCCTACGCACGGCCACAAGAAAGTGGAAACAAGACCGATGTCCGCTGGGTTCGGCTCTTAGATGAAAAAGGTAAAGGATTGGAAATAAAGGCTTTAGATCAGTGGATAAGCATCTCCGCACTGCCCTATAACCACGACGACTTAGACCCGCAAGTAACCAAGGCGCAATTCCATTCGGGCGAACTGAACGAACGTGACCGGATTTTCTTACATGTGGACTTGTTGCAAACGGGTGTGGGTGGGGTAGATTCTTGGTACACGCCTGCCCTCGAAAAATACCAGATTCGTTTTCAGGATTATCAGTGGCAATACCAAATTCGGCCAGTACGTTAAGGACGGTTAATCTTCCAGAATGTCTGCCAAGGTTAGGGAAACAGGGCCCAGAACATGAACAGGCGTGTTCCAATCCACAACCATCCACGGCTTATTCGGCTCGGCGACATAGATTTTTTGGGAGCGCGTGAGAATCCAAATCACCCGCTCCACGCCAAAGTCCAATAAATCCTGCGTTTTTTGCATCAAATAGTCGGTATCGGTATGG